>NZ_JBAWTG010000384.1:0-1245 GCF_037106235.1 Methylobacterium nigriterrae
CTCCTCGTACCGCGCCCCATCTGGTACCGGGACCGGTGCACGTTGCGGTGTTCCGAGGCCTTCGCCCAGGCCGGCCATCGAGCCCATCTTGGGAAAGCGTTCGCGTAAGGATCGTAGGGTCTCCGAGAGACCCTGCCGTTCTGAGGCACCCGTCTTGCCAGAAGGTGCATCGCCGACCGTCCTCTTTCCGAAGCTTGGCGCCGTCCAGGCTCCTCCAGGGGTCGAAGGCGCCACCATGTCGATGGTCGGCCTTAATGGCGCGGCACGGTCTCCGGTGCGGGGCGCTCTTTCTTGTGTGGCCGCTTGAGGATTGGCGGTCGCTGGGCGTCCCTGAAGCAGTGCCAGTGCCTCAGTGAGCTGGCCGGCTCGGGTGAGACGGGTCACCTCACCCATGTCGATGTTGGAGAATGCGTTCATGGTCATGATCCTGGATGAGGTGGACGGGCCGGTGCGGATGAGCTGGCCCTTGCCGGGGATGGGGTCAGGTGAGAAATCAGGCGGTACGGTCGGCCAACGCCGCCTTGACCGCCGGGCTGGCGTGGAAGGCGCCGAGCACCTGCACGGAGGCGATGCCTGCACGGGCGAGTTCCGGCGTGACGTCGGGCGCGATGCTGGCGAGGCCGAGGACTTGGATGTGGAGCGGGGCGGCAGCGTCTCTGGCCGCTTCCAGATCCTGCCGGGTGTAGTGGGAGAGGCCGAGGCTGAGCTGCTTGCGGGCCACCGATTGCTTCACCGCCTCGCCTTGACGCTCGAGCTGGTTGCGCACGGCCGTGCGGATGAAGTCGGCTCGGTTGGCGTAGAAGCCGTCGCGAACCAGCAGGTCGACATGGCCGAGATCGACGAAGCCGAGATTGATCGTCAGCTTCTCGCTGTCCGGCGCTCTCGGCCGGAGCTCTCGCACGTTGCCTGCCATCCCCAAGCCCTCCTTAAACCATCCCGTTGGATGGCTAGTAGATGGCTATTGGATGCAGATCCACAAGAGCGGGCTAACGTTTCCGCCAAGAGGTTTTTGAGACAGCGGCACACACGAGGGCGCTGGACCATTGGTCGGCTTACGAGGTGACGCTGACCTCGACGGTCATGCCTTGGAGCGCGTCGGCTGGGCCGCTGAAGCTGCCTATCACCGGAACCGCTTGGCGGATGTCGCGCGCGACGGCGACCGGGATCAGGTTCGCGCCGCCCACACTGCGGTTGGTTGGGTCGAAGGTGATCCAGCCCGCGCCCGGCAGGTAGACTTCGGCCCAG
>NZ_JBAWTG010000385.1:0-1231 GCF_037106235.1 Methylobacterium nigriterrae
TAGATCGGGGCCTCGGTTGCGTAGCGGAACGTGTCGGGAGCGGCCCCCTTCGGCGGCAGCGCCAGCTTGATCACGCGGCCCGCGACGCTCGCCTCGCAGGATTGCTCGGGCGGGTCCATCCAGGCGGCGTGACCGGACGCGTCGATCTCCTCGACCCCGACCGGGAGCCAACGGGCCTTGAGATAATCGAACCGGCGGTCGAGCTCGGGATCGAAGCCCGCATCGGCCGCGGGCGTCGGCACGGGCCGGCGCAGGCAGGGCGTCCCGCCGGGCGCCGATGGTGACCAGGGGAGCGCCGGCATGTCGTCGAACCAGCCGCGGTTGCCGTAGACGTAGATCGGACCGCCTCCCATGTCGTCGAAGGAGAACCAGGCGTGAGCGTTGTGGATGCGGTTCCGGGCGATGTGCGCCTGCCTCGCCCAGGTCTCCAGCTCGACCGGGTTGTCGCGCACATAGGAAAACAGGTTCTCGTAGATCCACAGATTCGCGTTGTAGGGGCAGGCGGCCGGCGAGAGCCCGGAAGCCGGCAACTCGTCGCAGCCGCTCGCCTTCAGCCGGACGCCGTTATAGGCGGCGAGAACCGTGTTGCGGCGGAAGATGACCGGACCCTGCAGGTCGTTGCCTCCGAGAAGCGCGCCGTTGAAGTGCTCGTAGGCGCCGTGATGACTGACGCCCCAGGGGATGCTCCGCCACATCATGCCCGGGCAGCCCAACTCCGTCGTGCGGCCATCACGGCAGCGGAAGGGTCCCTCGCGAGTTAGGCTGGTCTCGTCGAAGCCGCTCGCGTCTTGCACCCAGGTCGTGTCCTCCACCACGATGTCGTCGGATGGACGCTCGGCGCGCCCGCGCGCGGCCAAGCCGTAGCTGCCCCCGATCACGAGTGAGCGGCGGAGCGTGATGCGGCGGCTGCCAATGGCGCGAACCGCCGCCAGCCAGCAATCCTGGAAGGTCAGATCCTCGACCACGACGCCGTCGACGCGGTCGAGATCGAGGCAGGCTGCTTCGGCGAGCCGCCCAGTTCTCCCGATCGGAATGGCGAGGCGGGAATCCGCCGCGCGCGATCCTCCCTCCGCCACAGGGCTGGCGGAGGCCAGCAGGGCGGCGAACAGGTCGGGCCTCCGGGGTGGCGCCAGGACGGCGTAGAGGTCGCCGCAGGATCGCTCGGCGTAATCCTCCGGCATCGGACAATCGCGGATCTGATCGATCGTCCTGCCCACGAGCCGGGTCCGCA
>NZ_JBAWTG010000386.1:0-1230 GCF_037106235.1 Methylobacterium nigriterrae
ACACCGGCATCATCGCGGAACCGATGATGCCGAAGGCGTGCTCGATGCCGTGCATCTGAAGGACTTTGATGAAGGCTTCCTCGGTCGTCATCCTCATGGTTGTTTCTCCTTTTCGTCGGATCGTTCGCGCAATCGACCTGTTCTGGATGCTCGTGATTGGGATTGTGGCCGCGCTCCGCCTATTTCGCTCCCAACTTTGCCGAGAACTTCCGCAGCGACGTCGCACTCGCGAATTAACTTCGCATCATTCTCGGCGCTCGAAGCTCTGGTACGTTCCCGGTCATGGCCGGGGACGTCGCGGGTCACCCACGTTGAAGAGCCAGATTGGCAGGGTCGACCGATCCCGAACGTGGCAGGCCCAGCAGGCGCGGGATCTCGGAGGGCGTATCGGCCACGGCCACGCCGGCCGCCTCAAGGGCCTTGCGCTTGCCGGCATAGCTGCCGAAATTGCCGGAGACGATCGCGCCGGCATGACCCATCGTCTTGCCCGGCGGCGAGGCCCGCCCGGCGATGAAGGAGACGACGGGCTTGCGCATCCCGGCCGCGTATTCCGCCGCCGCCTCCTCCATCGCCCCTCCGATCTCGCCCACCATCACGACGGCGCGGGTGCGCTCGTCCTGATCGAGGGCCATGAGGGCGTCGCGGGTCGTCGTGCCGATCATCGGGTCCCCGCCGATGCCCAGGAACGCGGATTGCCCGATGCCGGCGCGTGTCAGGTTGAGGCAGATCAGCGTGCCGAGGCTGCCGCTGCGCGAGATCACCCCGACCTCGCCCGGCTGGAAGATGTTCGGGTTGTGGCCCGGCATGATGCCGACGAAGCCCTCGCCGGGTGTGACAACACCTGCGGTGTTCGGGCCGATGATCCGGGTGCCGCGGCGCGCGGCCGCGTGATGGATCGCGATCACGTCGCGGGCGGGGATGTGCTCGGTCAGGATGACCAAGGTCGAGGCGCCCGCCTCGATGGCGTCGAGGGCCGCCGCGCGGGCGGCGGCGGGCGGGATGAACATGACCGCCCAATCGAAAGGTGTCTCGGCCATCGCCTCTTTGGCTGTGGCGTAGACCGGGACACCGAGATGCTGCTCCCCGGCGCGCTTCGGGTTGATGCCAGCCACCACCTGCGTACCGCTGCCCATCATCTTCTCGGTCCAGAATGTCCCCTGCTTGCCGGTGATGCCCTGGACGAGGACGCGGGCGTGCTGGCGATAGATGATCATTGGGCTGCCTCCACCG
>NZ_JBAWTG010000387.1:0-1230 GCF_037106235.1 Methylobacterium nigriterrae
GCCGGGCTGCGGCGTGCCACCTTGGCTCATCGTTTCGCTCCCTCGTCGTTGCAGAGAGCAAAGCGGCGGCGAGCAGACGCGTTCCTGCCCGCAGTAGCAGTTCAGAGACGCTCCAGCACCCGGATGACGGCCTGCGCGTGCCACCGGCCACCGGCCACCGGCTGGCGCGCGATCTCCCGCCGGTTCAATTCGGCCGCCATGCCGCGCGCCGACAGCCCGGCCGTCTTCAGTTCGGACACGACCGGCGCAGGCGTCCGCTCGATCGCCTCCGCCTTATAGGCCGGCGCCAGCCGCTCCGAGCCGTTGCGGCCGAGACGCCGGCCCCGCGCCTTCGCAGCCTGCAGGGCGGCCCTGGTGTGCGCTGAAATCAGCTGCCGCTCCTTCTCGGCGAGCGCCGCGTAGATGTGGAGCACGAACGAGTCCGCGTCGGCGCCGAGTTCTGCCGCGATGAAGGGCACGCGCTGGCTCAGCCCGTCAGGCGTAGGCGGTCAAGCTTGCGTGATCTTTGATAATGCGCGTCGGCCAACTGTGTGCCTCATTTCTGCGTCCTGGACCTGTGCAGGGGCCGTGACATGCTCAGGTGCATACTGCCCTGCGTCGCACTTCTCACGGTGGTGGCAGCAAATTCCGCCGGCCTGCCGCAATCTCACAAAGTGGCCGAGGAAGCTGCGCGGATAGAGGTCATGGTCAACAAGGCTGCCGCATTGGTGGAGACCCGAGGAAAGGCAGCTTTTTCCGAATTCAGAAAACGCGACAGTGAATGGCGTTTCAATGATGTTTACCTGTTCGCCTCCGACCTGAACGGAAAGATACTACTCAATGTCGAATTTCCAAAGCGGGAAGGGACGACGCGTCTGGGAGAGAGGGATGCAGATGGTAAGTTGTTTCATGAAGATATAATAAAAATCGTTCAGGACAATGGGTCGGGCTGGGTTGATTATATGTTTCCGAAGCCTGGGCAGAGGCACCCATCCGTGAAATGGAGTTACGTCAAGGCGACGACAATAGATGGAACGCCAGGGCTGATCGGTGCAGGCTTCTACACGGATTGACCAACGCACTCGTGGCCACGTCACAAATCCTGCGTGAGGCCGCGCAATTCGCGTATCGCATAGTGCACCCATTGCCCTTCGCGGATTGGGCGTTATGGAGCGCGACCGCCCGCTGCGGTTGTTGAGCGGAAGGTCAATCGAGCCGCGCAACGCTGTCTCGCCGGTTTCGTAGTCCCCG
>NZ_JBAWTG010000388.1:0-1219 GCF_037106235.1 Methylobacterium nigriterrae
GCTCGGCCACCCATCTGCGGACGGCCTCAGCGTCGTCGAGCAGGACCGGCGCCAAGCCGGTGGCGCATGGGCCGAAGCCCATCTCCATGCACCATTGGCCCGCGAACGCGGCCGACCCGTGCACCTCTCGACTCAGGCGCAGCAGCACGGCGACGAGTTGTCCATCGACGAAGGCGAGAAGCCCGTCCTTGTCCGCGCTTTGCGTAAACACCTGCACCGGCTGCAGCGTGATCTCCGCCATCGTCTCTCTGCACAAGCTTGCAGCCCCCGCCGCGCGGCCTAGCATAAGCGAAGCGCTGCCGCGAGAAACGAAGACGGCTTCGTTTCGACGGGCCACGGCCGGCGTCAGAAGTCCAAGCCGCTGAGGCAGAGGTAGCCGGGATCGAACTCGGCAAATGCCGCCAAGCGTGGCACGTCGGGGATCGTCAGCCGCTGGTTGGACAGAACGATCAGATCCTTCGAGCGCAGCCCCTGGAGAATGCGGTTGATGTGGACGTGCGAGATGCCCAGCGCGTCGGCCAGATCGATCTGGGTCAGCTTGAGTTCGAAGCTGTTCTCGCTCGCGAAGCCCACGGCCCGCAGGCAGACCAGCAACTCGCAGAAGTGGTGGGCCAGGCGCTTCTCGGCCGGCCGGCTGTCGTTCACGAGCCACTCGCGCGAGCGGCTCAGTTCCGTCAGGGTGACCCACCACATGGCTCGGCCGATGCCGGGGTAGGTTCCGATCAGGTCCGTCATCTGCGAGCGCGGGAAGTCGGCGACCGAGCAGGGGGTGAGCGCTCCCACGCGCAGATCACGGGTGCCTGAGGCCGCTGCGGCGTGCACCCAGCAGAGATCGCCCGGCAGCACGAAGGAGACGATCCGGCGACTGCCCTCCAGGAGCGTCTTGTAGCGGCCGGCAATGCCGCTCAGGACGAGGTAGACGCGCTCAACGCCGGGGCTGGCGACGATGTCCTGCCGGGCTGGAACGAGGCGCCGATTGACCGGAAGGGCCTGTAGAGCCGTCCGCTCGGCCTCGGTGAGCGGGCCGGCGTGTTCCAGCTTCTGGATAAAGGGATCGCCTGCCACCTCGTCCGCCCATGTTGCAACCTCCAGATAAGCTTAGCTGTTTCCGCACACAATCCTGTGCGGTCCGGTCATCGCGCGGCACGACATAGGATCTCCGCTTCCTATTCCACTGAAGCCCGTGCAGCCCTTCGCCCGCAGCAAAGAAAACGAGAGC
>NZ_JBAWTG010000389.1:0-1216 GCF_037106235.1 Methylobacterium nigriterrae
CGTTCTTCTCCGCAGGAGCGGGCAACAGCATCGTGTCAGAACGTCGGGCTCGGGGTCAGAACCACTAGTTGCCGATCCATCGTGCGAGCAATTACGCGGATAGATGCCTATGGAGGCACAGCTGAGCAGCCTGGCCGACTGAAGCCCAGTGTCGAATGGCATCCACATGCCGTCGGGGCTGGCTCCGCTCAGAGGCGGCAATTCCTTCCTTCAGCGCAAGGACGAAACGGCTCCATGATTCGAGCCGAGGGCGAGCGATGCAGGTCAGCAATGCGTTCGATGCGGTCTGGATTGTTCTCGGCCCGCTCTGCCTGGCACTCTTTCTGTTCTGGGCTGATCGCAGCTTGGTAAGCCTTCGCGGCAAGTCAGCCCGCAATGAGCGGCGGCGGACTACCGCGATGTTTCTCAATGCGCTCGCCATCGCGTTCGTCGTTGCGGGACTGGCGAACAGCTTCCTGGTCAACGACTTCTTCGCACTCATTGCCCTCAAGGGCGGCACCGGGTTCGAGCGCGCTGTCGCAACCTGGGCTGCCGTTCTGATCGGCGTAGTCCTCCACCTCCTGGCACGCATGACGCTCAACGGTATCGAGGACTGAGTGGCACGGACATCACTATCAAGGCTGGAATAATCTCTTTCAGCCGCAGATGTGGGCGCCTCGAACAGTCCGAGCCTCGTGCGTGGCCACAGCGAGGTCCTTGAATACAGAGCCTGCAAAGTCCATGGGGCCTTTGTCCAGCGCCGCATCCCACTCCGTGCAGTCGCGCATCGGCTCCTCCGGCGCGATCCAGCCTTGTAAGGCCACACACTTGTGTCCTACCCGGCCCTCTTTACTCGTTACAGCTGGGCAAATTATGACCGAAAATCTCGCAGGCGCCCCTATGTCCGAGGACCGAGTTCGATCTTTCGAAACGATCGCGTGACGCCGTCAACTTTGTCAGAGCGCAAGATCTCAAGGAGAAACTCCGGCGCCTTTGATCTGGACAGTTTTCGCTCGCACTGTTGAGACGGCGACCGGAGCTTGAATTTCTGCTCAAATCAGCGCAACCTCATCTTTGCATCGAGATGAGGCTGGCGCCTCGACCAACCTGCCCCTGCGGCGAAGGTGGTTCCGGAAACCCGGGATGCGGCCGACCTGATCGGCAAAAATGGCAGGAGCGCCAGTCTGCCCGTGTTCGGGGTGGAAGCAATGGCGAAACGTCCTGCAGGCGGCGAGTA
>NZ_JBAWTG010000390.1:0-1215 GCF_037106235.1 Methylobacterium nigriterrae
GCGGCCGACATGGGGGATGTCGACAGGCCCGAACCGGATCTGGCCGCCGAGACCCACCACCCGGGAGACCGTGGCGTCGACGTCGCGGGTCGCGAGGTAAACCGCCCAACCGGAAAAGCCGGGCGCTGCGGGCATCGACCGCCGGATCCCGGCCACGGGCTTCCCGTCAGCCTCCGCGACTCGGTAGCCGCCATGCTCCGGCATCGGTGATGGTGCGATGCGCCAGCCGGCGACAGCCTCGTAGAAGGCCTGTGCCACGTCCTGGTCGGCCGCGTTCAACTCGAACCAGATGGGTTTACCCTCGACAGTTGGCATCGGGCGCATTCCTCCGTGACAACGAGCGCATCGACCGCATCGCGGCGCCGCCTATGGCCCCGCTTTGCCTAGGCTGGCATTCTCGGTTATACAAAGCAACCATGCAGTCAGAAGAAGTAACTAGTGAGGCGTCTGTGCCACGGGAGCGTCGGTACGACGACGCTTGCGGCACTGCGCTTGCCCTGGAGTTCATTGGCGAGCGCTGGTCGCTGCTGATCATGCGCGAGCTGGTCTTCGGCCCCCGCCGCTTCGGTGAGATTCGGGCAAACCTTCCAGGCCTCAGCGCCAACGTGCTGACGCAGCGCTTGGAAAGCCTGGAAGATGCAGGCATCGTCCGCCGCTTCCGGCTGCCGTCGCCGGCCAACGTGCAGGTCTACGATCTGACGGCGTGGGGCCGTGAGGCCGCACCGCTGATGCGCGACATGGGGCGTTGGGCCGCTCGCTCGCCGCGGCATGATCCGAGCCTGTTCATGTCGGCAGCTTCGGCCATGATGTCGCTTCAGGCCCTGATCGATCGAAAGCGCGCCGCGGAACTGCCTGTATCGGTCGCGTTTCATTTCCCCGGCGAGGACTTCATCGCGACTGTGACGGGCGGTGAGATCTGCGTGAGCCGTGGTGTCATGGAGGCACCCGACCTCGCCTTCACTGGCGACACGATGGCGATGCGCCGCACGATCTATGGCAAGGCGCCTCTGGCCAGAGACGGTGCGGGCGGAACGCTCGCCTTCGCTGGCGAGGCCGATCTCGCACAGTCCTTCGTCGATCTCTTCGCTCTGCCCGCCAAAACCACCTGAGGAGCGTCTTATACCAACCAGCGGTGAGGGAGACTCACGGGGTTTATCCCGTGCGGCAGCCGTGATTCGATGAGGCGAACCGGGAGGGTTCGCCATGTCCGCTGCC
>NZ_JBAWTG010000391.1:0-1204 GCF_037106235.1 Methylobacterium nigriterrae
CTCCCGTCGGCGTGTTCGGCGTCCGGGCTCGGTTGTGGCGTCGAGCCAGACGACGAGGGCAAGCGCGATGAGGGCGGGGGCGCCGAGGGCCAGGAAGGAGCCGGTCCAGCCGAGCAGGGACTGGGCGAGGCCGCCGTACCAGGCCGAGAGCGCCCCGCCGATGCCCTGCACGGCGTTGACGGTGCCGAGCGCGGTCTGGGTGCGGCCCGAGCCCCAGGTCAGGTCGGCGACCACGACCGGCACCGCCACGCCGACGATGCCCGAGGCGATCCCGTCGAGGATCTCGGCCGAGATCAGCCAGACCGGATCGTCGATGAAGCCGGACAGCGCGGCGCGCACGGGAAGCACCGCGAAGGCCACGAGCAGCAGCTTGCGCCGCCCGCGCTTGTCGGCGAGCGAGCCGGCAAACAGCGCCACCGGGATCATCACGAGTTGCGCCACCATGACGTAGCGCGCCGTCCAGGCGGTCGCGTCGTCGGCGGTGGCCACCAGCTTCTGGCCGAGCAGGGTCAGCATGCCGCCGTTGCCGAGGTTGAACAGGGCCAGCGCCACGGCCAGCACCAGCAGCTTGCGGTTTGCCAGGACGCTGCGGGTGGTGGCGCGCGCGGGCGTGTCCGCCTCCTCCTCCTTCCAGCCGACCGCCCGGCGCTCGCTGTAGCAGTGGCCCGGCGTCGTCGCGGTGGCGAGGATGGCCAGAACGGCCATGGCCCCGAGCACCCAGAAGGCCACCGCCGGCCCGAACGGGCCGGTGCCGAGGCTGATGAGCCCGGCCGCGATCAGGATGCCGAGATGGTTGTAGGCCTGGTTGCGGCCCTGCTGCTTCGGGAAGCGGTCCTTGCCGACGATGCCCAGCGTCAGCGCCGTCACCGCCGGCAGCAGCAGGGTGCCGCCCGCCGCCGCCAGCATCTGCGCCGAGAACACGGTCAGGAAGGCCTTGGCCGGCAGCAGCAGCAGGGTGCCGCCGAGGATCGCCGCGCAGGCGAGCCCGATCAGCAGCCGCGGCCGCCCGAGCCGGTCGACCAGCGCGCCGAACGGGCCGCTGAGGCAAAGCGTCCCGACCCCGACCAGCGTGGTGACCAGACCCACCCGCGCCGGCGTCCACTCCGCCGTCTCCGCAAGCCAGGTCCCCAGGAACGGCCCCAAGCCCCCCTGGATGTCACCAATGAAGACGTTGATCAGGCCAAGATGCGTGGTCGCGAGCATG
>NZ_JBAWTG010000392.1:0-1180 GCF_037106235.1 Methylobacterium nigriterrae
GCATCGCAGCCCATGTGGTCAAGCCGATCACATCGAATGCTGTGGCGGACGGGCGCTTCGGCAAGGACGCGTTCGTCTACGACGCGCCGAGCGACACCTACCGGTGTCCTGCAGGTGAGACGCTCACCCATCACTGCACCTCGGTCGAGAACGGCATGCGCATCCGCGTCTACTGGGCGAGCGGTTGCGGAGTCTGTTCGATGAGGACGAGCTGCACCATCGGCAAGGAGCGGCGCGTGCGGCGCTGGGAGCACGAGGATGTGCTGGAAGCGATGGAGCGGCGGCTCGCACAAAGACCGGAGCTGATGCAGGTCCGGCGCTCAACGGTCGAGCATGTCTTCGGTACGATCAAGAGCTGGATGGGTGCGACCCATTTCCTGACCCGTGGGCTGGCGAACGTCCGCACCGAGGCCAGCCTGCAGGTGCTCGCCTACAATTTGAAGCGGGTGATCAACATCGTCGGGATCGCACCGCTGATGGCAGCGATCAGGGCCAACTGAGCCTGACGCCCCTCATCGCCGGTCGGTCCGGCTGAACACGCGTCCTAACCCTCATCACGCACGCCAGCCGGTGAGCGGACTGCCAGAGCAAGCCAACCCGCCTCACCTGGAACCTGGGTCCATCGAAGCAGGACCCTGTAGGACTTTCCACACAGCCTCGTTATATTGCGGAACAGCCGTAAAAGCGCCTGCTGCACTGCAAGGCTATGCGGGGCCGACTGTTGGGTCCGAGGGCGGGCGGAGGTCGGACGATGGGACCGCTGGTGGATGCCGACGCTCGGCCAAACGGGCGACAGCGTAGTTCACGAGCGCCAGCGCAACGAGCGCAGCTGCGAAGGCGAGGAGTGTCCAGAGCCAGACCGGCAGGCCGTGCGTGCTGTCCAGGATGGTCATGTCACCCCTCCGCCTAGCTAAGCCAGCAAGCCGCCAGTGGCGCGCCACCGTAGGGCACAGGCAGCAGACAGGAAGGGGCAGCTCCGCATCTCACCCTCCGCCAGGAGAGCTGCGACGGGAGTTCGCCCCTATCGCCGCTATGCATCAACGTAGGGATAGCCGATCTCGTCCGATCTGCCCTGCGGTCGTCAGTGTCGTGTCTGGGCGGTGGTGCTCGCGTGAGCCAGGAAGAAGCGCATCATCTCCCGGCTCGCATCGGGGCCGCGCGGGTCGGTGTACGTCCCGCT
>NZ_JBAWTG010000393.1:0-1179 GCF_037106235.1 Methylobacterium nigriterrae
CGTCGAACTGATGCGCGCAGAGCTGGAGCGCATCGGCCTGCCCGCCGACCTCGTGCAGATCCTGCCGCACCCGGTCACGAAGGACTCGACCGAGGCGATGATGAAGGCCTGCGACCTCGTCGTCGTGACGGGCTCCCAGGACAATGTCCGCCGGGCCTACTCGAGCGGCACGCCCGCCATCGGTGTCGGGGCCGGCAACGTCCCGGTGATGATCGACGAGACCGCCGATCTCGATGCGGCGGCCGAGCGGATCCGGGAGTCCAAGATCTTCGACAATTCGACCTCGTGCTCCTCGGAGAACAGCGTCGTCATCGTCGACGCGGTCTACGATCGGGCGATCGCCGCCCTCGAGCGCGCCGGCGCCTATCTCTGCACGGCGGAGGAGAAGCAGCGGATCGCCGAGCGGCTTTGGGTCAAGGGCAAGCTCAACCGCGACCTGATCGCCCGCGACGCCGACGTGCTCGCCCAGGCCTTCGAGCTGCCGCCGGAGGCGCAGGGCAAGGCGTTCTTCCTCGTCGAGGAGGAGGGCGTCGGGCGAGCCCATCCCTTCTCGGGCGAGAAGCTCGCGCTCGTGCTCACCGTCTACCGGGCCCGCGACTTCGCCGCCGCCAAGGCGCGGGTGCGCGAGATCCTGGAGCACCAGGGCAAGGGCCATTCCTGCGGCATCCACACGACGGACCTCGCCCGCGCCCGCGAGCTCGCCGAGGATCTCGACGTGGTGCGGGTGCTCGTGAACTTCGCCCACACCTTCGGGAACGGCGGCGGCTTCAACTCGGGGCTCGGCTTCACCCTGAGCATGGGCTGCGGCTCCTGGCAGAAGAACAGCATCTCCGAGAACCTGAGCTACCGCCACTTCCTCAACATCACGCACCTCGTCACACCCATTCCCGAGGACCGCCCGAGCGAGCGCGAGCTGTTCGGGCCCCACTGGGACCGGATCGGCTACGTGGAGGACGCCCGATGAACTTCCTGGAACACGTCGCCAAGGCGCGGGTGCTCGCGCCCGCCGGCATCCCCGTGCCGCGCGCCGTCCTGTGCGCGTCGCCGGAGGCCGCCGCCCGGGCCTTCGCCGAGCTCGGCCCCTGCATGGTCAAGGCGCAGGTCCCCACCGGCAAGCGCGGCAAGGCCGGCGGCATCCGGGCGGCGCACTCGGCCGACGAGGCCCGCAGCCTCGCCGAG
>NZ_JBAWTG010000394.1:0-1178 GCF_037106235.1 Methylobacterium nigriterrae
CGCGCGACGGCGACCGGGATCAGGTTCGCGCCGCCCACACTGCGGTTGGTTGGGTCGAAGGTGATCCAGCCCGCGCCCGGCAGGTAGACTTCGGCCCAGGCGTGGGTGGACCCTGCGCCAGCGGAGCCGACGAGCGCTTGCGCTGGGTCGTAGAGGTACCCAGAGACGATCCGCGCGCCGAAGCCGAGGCTGCGGACCGCCTCAACAAAGACGGTCGCGAGGTCCCGACAGGACCCTCGGCCCAGCGCAAGGGTTCGGCTTGGCGACTGCGTGCCCTCATCCTCCCTGGCTTCATAGCCGATCCCGCCTGCGACGCCGGCGTTCAGGTCCTTGAGGAGGGACAAGGTGTCGGTCGGATAGCCCGCGACGAACCCCTGTGCCCAGTTCTGGAGGTGCGCGTCCTCGTCGGGATACTGCCGAACCGTCAGGGCGCCGAGATCCGTCCAGTCGTCGTCGGAGTACCGGAAGGGAAAGGAGGCCGCTGACGCGGCGATGTCGAACACCGGGTAGGCCACGGCACTGAGCTCGACGTGCGCGACGCTGTCGATGACGAGCGTAGGGGCTGGTGCCTGAAACGTGGCTGTCGCCACAGCATTCCCGGCAACGTCGTAGGCCCAGGTCACAGTCGCGGAGGGGGTCACGGTGAGGTCGCGTGAGACGAGGCGGACCTCACGAGACTCGCGGGGCTGCAGCAAGAGCCGGTGCGGTCCGAAGCTTACGCGTTGCCGATAGCGGTAGGTCGTCCGATGGTGAATGCGCAGATTGACCAATGAACGCTCCTGCAGGGCGATTAGTCGGGGGCGTCCACACCATCACGCCCGGCGCCAGCACGATCATACGGAGGTGTGGCTGCGCAAGGGCTTCGGCTTTGCCGGCGCGTGGACTGTGCGGGAGCAGAACCAACTGCTGGCTCACTGCTTCGGGCTCTCCATCGCGAACAAAGCGTGCTGCCGCTGTGCCTAGCCAGCACCGTTCCGTCGAGACAGCAAGAACGTGCAGAAGCTTACTTCTTGTTCGCCAATCTGACGGCCGCTCCAACCATGTCCTTCGTGGAAGGCGCCGCCGCAATCGTTTTGGGGACGGGCTTCTTCGGCTTTTTAGCTTCGCGGTTTCCGTGCTTCTTTTCCTTAGCCATGACAGCCTCCTTCCACAGAGGCTGCATCATCGCACGGCTCGGC
>NZ_JBAWTG010000395.1:0-1169 GCF_037106235.1 Methylobacterium nigriterrae
GTCCCCTGTAACGTCGCCGGCTGCTACGTGCCCACCGGCCGCTACGCGCATATCGCCTCGGCCTACATGTCGATCGCGACGGCCAAGGCCGCGGGCGTTCCGACGGTCGTTGCCTGCTCGACGCCCTATCGCGGCGAGGGCATCCACCCCTACGTCCTCTACGCCATGAAGGTGGCGGGCGCGGACGTGGTGATGACGCTCGGCGGCGTCCAGGCCATTGCCGCCATGGCGTTCGGCCTGTTCACGGGCAAGCCCGCCGACATCATCGTCGGACCCGGCAACAAGTTCGTGGCCGAAGCCAAGCGCATGCTGTTCGGGCGCGTCGGCATCGACGTGTTCGCCGGCCCCTCCGAGGTCGGCATCATAGCGGACGAGACGGCCGATCCGGCGATCGTCGCCTCCGACCTCGTGGGCCAGGCCGAGCACGGTCACGAGAGCCCGGCCTGGCTGTTCACGACCTCCCGGGTGCTCGCCGAGAACGTGATGGCGCGTGTCCCGGTCCTGATCGATACCCTTCCTCCGACGGCGCGGGAGGCCGCGGGCGCGGCTTGGCGCGACTACGGCGAGGTGATCGTCTGCGACAGCCGCGAGGAGATCGTCGCCGTCTCGGACCGCTACGCCAGCGAGCACCTCGAGATTCACGCGGCCGATCTCGACTGGTGGCTCGGTGCCTTGAGCAACTACGGCTCGCTGTTCCTCGGCGAGGAGACGACAGTGGCTTTCGGCGACAAGACCTCGGGCCCGAACCACATCCTGCCGACAAAGTTCGCGGCCCGTTATTCGGCGGGGCTCTCGGTGCACAAGTTCCTGCGGCCGCTGACGTGGCAACGCATGGACCGCGAGGCCTGCAAGACCATCGCTCAGGCCACCGCCCGGATCTCGCGGTTGGAGGGCATGGAGGCTCATGCCCGCACGGCCGACGACCGGCTCGCCAAATATTTCCCGGGCCACGAGTTCGACCTCGGCGTCTCGGTGACCGCATGAGCGGCTTCCGGCTCGCGGCCTTGTTCGACCTCAGCGGGCGTACGGCACTCGTCACGGGCGGCAATTCGGGTATCGGGCTCGCGCTCGCCCGGGCCCTCGGTCTCGCGGGGGCGGATCTGGTGCTGACAGCTCGGCGCGAGCCGGATCTCGCAGTCGCGGCCGCGAGCCTGCGCGAGGACGGGCTC
>NZ_JBAWTG010000396.1:0-1159 GCF_037106235.1 Methylobacterium nigriterrae
TGTCCCAGGTCTCGGCCAGCGCTGCCGTGAGCTTGGCGATGCGGGCCTCGTCGTGGAAGGGCGAGGGCGTGATGCGCAGGCGCTCGGTGCCGCGCGGCACGGTCGGGTAGTTGATCGGCTGGATGTAGATGCCGTGGCGCTCGAGCAGATGGTCGGCGGCCGCCTTGCAGAGCTCGGCATCTCCCACCATCACCGGCACGATGTGGGTGTCGGTGTGCAGCACCGGCAGGCCCGCCGCCTCGAGCGCCGCCTTGGTCCTGGCGGCCTGGCGCTGGTGTGCCGCCCGCTCCTCGCCCGAGCGCTTGAGGTAGCGCACCGAGGCGCGCGCCGCCGCCGCGATGGCGGGCGGGAGCGCGGTGGTGAAGATGAAGCCCGGCGCGTGGCTGCGCACGGCGTCGCACAGCACGCTCGATCCCGTGATGTAGCCGCCGACGCAGCCGAAGCCCTTGGCGAGCGTGCCCTCGATCACGTCGACGCGGTGCATCACCCCGTCGCGCTCGGCGATTCCCGCGCCGCGGGCGCCGTAGAGGCCGACCGCGTGCACCTCGTCGAGATAGGTCATGGCGCCGTAGCGGTCGGCGAGGTCGCAGATCCTGGCGATCGGCGCCACGTCGCCGTCCATCGAGTAGACGCTCTCGAACGCGATCAGCTTGGGCCGGTCGCCCGCCGCGATCAGCAGCTCCTCGAGATGCGCGAGGTCGTTGTGGCGGAAGACCCGCTTCTCGCAGCCCGAGTGGCGCACGCCCTCGATCATCGAGTTGTGGTTGAAGGCGTCCGAGAGGATCAGGCAGTTCGGGATGAGCCGCGCGATCGTCGAGATGCCGGCCTGGTTCGAGACGTAGCCCGAGGTGAAGACGAGGCCCGCCTCCTTGCCGTGCAGGTCCGCGAGCTCGCGCTCGAGGTCGACCAGCGGCGAGGTGTTGCCCGCGATGTTGCGGGTGCCGCCCGCGCCGACGCCGCAGCGCAGGGCCGTCTGGGTCATCGCCGCGACGACCTCGGGGTGCTGGCCCATGCCGAGATAGTCGTTCGAGCACCACACCGTGATCTCGCGGATCGAGCCGTCCGGCCGGCGCCAGTTGGCGGCCGGGAAGCGGCCCGAGATGCGCTCGATATCGGCGAAGACGCGGTAGCGGCGCTCGCCGTGCAGGCGGTCGAGCGC
>NZ_JBAWTG010000397.1:0-1153 GCF_037106235.1 Methylobacterium nigriterrae
GCGCTTGGGGCGGTGTGTTTCTGTGTTGGGTTGAGGGGTGTGTTGCGCTGGAAGAAGGCGGCGAGGCGGGGTGCGATCTCGGCCTGGAAGCGGGCGCCGTTGAAGATGCCGTAATGGCCGGCGCCGGGCTGCCGGTGGTAGGCTTTGCGGGTCTCGGCGAGGTTGCCGCACAGTTCCAGCGCCGCCCGGGTCTGGCCGAGGCCGGTGATGTCGTCCTTCTCGCCCTCGACCGCCATCAGGGCGCAGCGGCGGATGGCGCCGAGATCGACCGGCTCGCCGCGGTGGCGCATGGCGCCGCGCGGCAGGGCGTGGGCGATGAACACGGTCTCGATCGTCTGCAGGTAGAACTCGGCGGTGAGGTCCATCACGGCGAGATACTCGTCGTAGAAGGCCCGGTGCTTGGCGGCTGAATCGCCGTCGCCCTCGACGAGATGGGTGAACAGGTCCCAGTGCGCCCGCCTGTGGCGGTCGAGGTTCATCCCGATGAAGCCGGCCAGTTGCAGGAAGCCCGGATAGACCGCCCGGCCCCGGCCGGGATGGCCCCAGGGCACGGCGTGGATGCAGTGGCGCTCGAACCAGGCGAGGCTGTGCTCCTGCGGCAGCCGGTTGACGGCGGTGGGCGAGCGCCGGGTGTCGATGGGCCCGCCGAGCAGGGCGGCCGCGCAGGGCAGGGCGGGGTCGTCCTCGGCCTCCATGCGGGCGATGGCGGCGAGCACCGGCACGGCGGGCTGGCAGACGGCGGCGACGCTGAGGCCGGGGGCAAGCGCGCTGAAGATGGCGCGGCACTGGTCGATGTAGTCGTCGAGGTCGAAGCGGCCGGCTGCCAGCGGCACCTGCTTGGCGTCGGCCCAGTCGGTGATGAAGACCTGGTGGGTGTCGAGGAAGGCGGCCACCGTGCCGCGCAGGAGCGTGGCGAAGTGGCCCGACATCGGGGCGACGAGCAGGAGCTTGGGCTTGGCCGCCAGCGCGCGCGAGGGCGTGCCGAAGGCCAGCACGCGGCAGAACGGGCTCTGCCAGACCACGCGCTCGGCCACGCCGAGCCCGAAACCCGGCTTGGCGTAGGTGCGGGTGGCCCGCTCGAACAGCTCGCAGGACGCCGCCACCGCCCGGCTGCTCGGACCATACGCCAACGGACTGAACGGATTCTCGAAGG
>NZ_JBAWTG010000398.1:0-1152 GCF_037106235.1 Methylobacterium nigriterrae
GGGGAGGAACGTGACGGAGTCGGACAGGCTCGGAATGGGTTCAGGAGGCCAGCCCAGGACAAGCGTGGGAATATGCGACCACCGACGGCTCACGAAGCCAGGGCAAGGCCGTTGAAGCTGGGCCTGTCTGGCGTTACTGAGCCGTCCAGCCCCCGTCGACCGACAGGTTCGCACCGGTGATCTGGTCTGCGGCCAGCGAGCAGAGGAATACGGCGACGGCGGCGATCTGCTCGGGCGTGACGAATTCCAGGGTTGGCTGCCGTGACGAGAGCAGGTCCTCGACTGCGGCGTTCCGTCCGAGACCGCGCTCGGCCATGGTAGCCTGGATCTGGGCTTCGAGGAGGGGCGTCAAGACGAAGCCCGGCGAGATGCAGTTCACCGTTACCTTGTGCGGCGCAAGCTCGAGAGCGGCCGCCTTGGTCAGGCCGGCAACGCCGTGCTTGGCCGCGACATAGGCCGACTTGAAGGGTGATGCGACGAGCGAATGCGCGGAGGCCGTATTGATGATGCGGCCCCAAGCCCGGCGCTTCATGCCCGGTATGACGGCACGCATCGTATGGAAGACGGAGGACAGGTTTACGGCGACGATCCTGTCCCATTGCTCCGTCGGGAACGCCTCGATGGGAGAGACGAACTGGACGCCGGCATTGTTCACCAGGATGTCGACGGCGCCGAAACGGTCTTCGACATCCTGCACCATCGCGGCGATCGCGCCGGGCACGGTCATGTCAGCGCCGGAGTAAAGTGATTTGACACCAAATTCGGTGGCGAGCCCGGCTCGGAGCGCCTCAATCTCGTCCGGCTTCCCGAACCCGTTCAAGACGACGTTTGCGCCCGCTTGGGCGAGCCCTCGGGCGAGAGCCAGGCCGATGCCACTCGTCGATCCGGTGATCAGCGCGGTTCTGGATCTGAGCGTCATGTGTTATCGCTGGCAGGAGGGCGCCCCATCAATTCAGTTCAGGACGGGTTGGATCGTCTCGGCGAAAAGACACCGGCTTCCTGAGCTTCATTCGACACAGCGATACCGAGATCTTCCAGCAACTGCGTGTCGGCATCGGTCTCGTTGTTGGCCGTGGTGAGCAGGCGCTCGCCGTAGAAGATCGAGTTCGCGCCGGCCAGGAAGCACAGGATCTGCGCCTCGCGGGTCAGGCC
>NZ_JBAWTG010000399.1:0-1140 GCF_037106235.1 Methylobacterium nigriterrae
GTTTAGTGAACCACTCACGGCGATCGCTCGTTGGTTCAGTGAGCCTGGACGGGCTCGTTTCCTTGACGTGGGACGAAGAGCCGGTTGTCTGGACGGGAGTGGGAGCTTGGCTCGCCCACCCAGGCAACCGGCTTTCGCGTGACAGTGACACACAGGCCCAATTCGAAGGCGAGAGCACGCGCCGGCGGAATTGCTCGCAAGATCCCGTCCAGTTGCTGATCGGATTTCCTCAGCCTGCCCTGGCACCGAACCCCGGTCAGCGGCCTTCCGCCCGCTCCGAACGATCGCCGGTCCCTGCCCTGGGGCGCAACCTCCTCGTGCGCCCTGACGCACACACCAGGGTGGCGGGCACCGGCCACACACGTTCGTTCCCCACCAAGCGCCGTGCGATCGGTGGCCCCCTTATCCTGCTCAGGCTGACCAGCACCCCGCAACGACTACCATTCAGCGGGGTGCGCAACCGATGCAGATCCCTTTGGTCACAAGATCATCTCGCTGCTGTTGCGGGCTTCTCTTCACGATGCTCCCGGTCTCATCGGGGCCGAGGGTTCCCGGCCGCGGGACCGTTTGACCGGTCCGGGTTGTGAACGGCGCTCTTGTGGTCGAAGCTGGGCCAGCACCTGTTCCCGTATGGTCTGTCACCTGTGCAGAAATCGGCAGAGGCACAAACAAGCTGAGGGCTAAGCTTGTTGCGAGAATATGTTGCACGGCCATGTTGACCTCCAGCCGCGATCCTTCCTGAAAATTGACGTTGCTATGCGGGATAAAGTTCCCGCTACATCACACGATAGCTTGGCGCGCGTTCACGTCCCTCACCGCTCGGCCGGTGTGCTGACCGTACCGACCATCTCCCCGGAGCTAGGCGGGACGACGAGCCTAACGTGCAGCCCACGACGAGAGGCACGGACGAAATCCGTCAGTACAGGTCCGATGCAATGGATCGAGCCCTGTTGAGATCGCGCGCCTACCTGGCGCAGTTGGCCCTGCCTCTAGAACTTAATTTAGGAGGTCGGTTCGCTTGCGCGGCGCTGAGATTGCCGGCTAGAGCGGGGCTCGTCCGATCGGAAGCTGTGCTGGGCGGCTGAGGGTTGATGGGGCAAGGAGGAGGCCATGCCGACAACCTTGTCCGTCGATCTGCGC
>NZ_JBAWTG010000400.1:0-1135 GCF_037106235.1 Methylobacterium nigriterrae
TCCGGGTGCTGTTTCAGCGGGTATAGGCGTATGTCGCGGCTGCGGCTCCGACGGGGCCTGCGACGGCGGAGAAGACGGAGAGCACCTTCTGGACCTCGGTGTAGGGAGCGTTGGAGACGTAGACGAGGTCGCGGTTGCGCATCCGGAAGGCCTGGGTGAGGAACAGCGAGTTGGGGTCGCGCATGTTGATGCGGTAGACCACCGGCACCAGCGGCGTGCCGAGCAGCGCCGAGCCGGGGCTGAGCTTGCGCACCACGCTGGCGGGCTCGTAGCGGAACACGAAGGTGCCGGCGGGGTCGGCCTGGAAGTCGGACAGGCCGCGCGACTTGGCCAGGGCCTGGGCGAGCGTGATGCCCTCGGCCTGGAACGGGATCTCGGTGGCGTTGCCGAGGGCGCCCACCGCCAGGAAGGTCTGGGGATCGCGCACGAGCGTGAGCACGTCGCCGGGGCGCAGGTAGATGTTCTCGCGCGGGTTCGAGACCACGGTGGTGAGCGGCACGGTGGCGGTGGTGGCCCCGCGCGAGAGCCGCACGAAGGTCTCGGCGACGGGCGCGCGCACGCCGCCGGCCGAGGCCACCACGTCGAGCAGGCGGTCGCCGCGGCCTGACAGCGGCACGCGGGCGCCGTTGGCGACCTCGCCGGTGACGGTGACCGATTGCGAGATCGGCTTGGTGACCGAGACCAGCACCTGGGGCTGGATGGCCTTGCCGGAGAGTTCCGACTCGATCAGCGCCTGCACGTCCTGCGGCCGGCGGCCCGCCACCGGGATGCGGCCGGCATAGGGCACCGAGATGGCGCCGTCGCGCGCGACCACCTGCTCGGGGATCAGCGCCGACTTCGAGCCGGCCGAGAAGCGGTCGGCGATCAGCGGGCCCGAGAACAGGCCGCCCGAGCCCGCCTCCCAGACCGAGACCGAGACGAAGTCGCCCACCCCGATCACCGGCTCGAGCGCCGGCCGGTGGTCGCCCAGCGAGGCCAGCAGGCTGTCGAGCGGGCGCGCCCGCAGCGCCTCCACCACCGCCGGCGTGATGTCGACAAGCTCGTAGCGGGCAAACACGCCCGCGCTCGTCGACACCTCGGCCCCCGACGCCACCGCGCTCGCCGTCGGACCCGAAGCCGGCAATACCGAGCAGCC
>NZ_JBAWTG010000401.1:0-1132 GCF_037106235.1 Methylobacterium nigriterrae
CTAGTGTCCTGATCGCGAGGTTTCTACGATCACGAGAGTGGTCGGAGGGACGGGGCGATGGGCAAGTCTGCCATTGGCATCGAACTGACAGGGTCCGAGCGGCGCGAACTTGAGTCGTTGGCGCGGGCTCAGAAGACCGGACAGGCGCTGGCGCGGCGGGCGCGGATGCCAACACGGTCTCGAAGTGGCGGCGCCGCTTTGCCGAGCGCCGCCTCGACGGGCTCTTGGACGAGCCCCCTCCTGGCGCGCCGCGCACGATTGGCGACGAGGCGATCGCCGAGACCATCCGCCTGACGCTGGAGGCGAGGCCGCCGGGCGCCACCCACTGGTCGTTGCGCTCGATGGCCAAGGCGGTCGGCTACGCGCCCTCGACCATCCACCGCATCTGGCAGGCCTTCGGCCTGCAGCCGCACCGGAGCGAGACCTTCAAGCTCTCCACCGATCCGCTGTTCGTCGAGAAGGTGCGCGACGGGTCCCCAGCGAACCAGTTCGATGGGAGGCCCTGATCGTCGGGCTGTATCTGAGCCCACCCGACCGGGCGTTGGTGCTGTGCGTGGACGAGAAGTCCCAGATCCAGGCGCTCGACCGCACCCAGCCACGCCTGCCGATGCGGCCCGGTCAGGTCGAGCGCCGCAGCCACGACTACACGCGTCATGGCACGACCTCGCTGTTTGCCGCCCTCGACATCGCCACCGGCGCCGTGATCGGCCGCTGCTACCCGAAGCATCGCTCCGGCGAATTCCGCAAGGTCCTCGACCAGATCGAGGCCAACGTGCCCGCCGATCTCGACATCCATCTCGTCATGGACAACTACGCCACCCACAAGACCAAGCCGATCCGCGCCTGGCTGGCCAAGCGTCCGCGCTGGCACGTGCACGTCACCCCGACCGGCGCCTCTTGGATCAATCAGGTCGAACGCTTCTTCGCCCTGCTCACCGACAAGCCGATCCGCCGCGGCGTCCACCGCTCGACCGACGCACTCGAACGCGACATCCGCGCCTTCATCGACGCTCACAATGCCGATCCAAAGCCCTTCCGCTGGACCAAGACAGCCGACGACATCCTCGCCGCCATCCAGCGCTTCTGCCACCAAACTCTCCAGGTCAGAGAGACTAAGGAATCAGGACACTAG
>NZ_JBAWTG010000402.1:0-1124 GCF_037106235.1 Methylobacterium nigriterrae
CACCTTCTCGATGTTGTAGGGTGGCCAAGCGGCGGAGGGCTCGACCCGCTCGGCCTGGGTGAGCAGATCGAGAAGCCGGTCGAAACCGACGGACGAGCGAAACAGGGGCGCAACGTCATAAGTCCTCATAACCACATCCTCCATTGAGCAACGTGATGACGAGAGACGCCGGACACCGGGTGACCGGCGCCCACCGCGCGAGCCCTTTCGGGCCTCGCACGCGCGTAACGCGGCGCCGGCGCTTGGGTTCCGCGCTCTGCCGAAGAATTTTTCGGTCTCGCAAGGGGTGGTCCGGTGACCATTCCCGGCCGGATGAAGCCGCAGAAGGAACGAGCTGCGCGGCCTGTCAAAGCTCAGTCTGCGGCCGCTCGCGGGCAGGATCCCTCAGCCAGAGGCCGTCTCAGAAACGCATTTGTATCGAGCAGTCTCGTTTGAGGGTCGTTTCCGATCGATGACGGCACCTTTTACAAGCTTGGGCCCGGCGGTGTTGTGGGTGACTTCGGGCCGGCGCTGCCCAAGCAGGATCTTGGGTCAATCGGCACCGCGCCCGATAACGAGCCAGCTCTGAGCCAGGCATGCCGGTCAACCTCTGACCGGACGCAGAAAACCCCGCCCCCTTGTGGACAGGGGACGGGGCCTTTCGCATCCTAGCCAACCACTTAGTTCCTGATTGGAGGGATTGGCCTCCAACGGAGGGGTCGACCTCCTACTGAGTCAATCGAGGATGTCGGCAGGGGTTCAGTGCCCGCTGGTTATTTTCTCCGGCCACGTCAGACCGGGGTGGGCGACGAGGGCGCGGCAGCCTCGCCCGGCAGCTTCACTGCGCCGAGATCGGCACCGGCTTCCTCGACCGCGCCTTGGACACCCTCAACCGGCTTCCGAGCCTCGACCGCCGCAAGGCCTGGGCGAGCCACGCCGGCCTCTCCCGCCCGTCAGCACCTGCAGTGGTCTGAGCGATCAGCATTGAACGGATTTGAGACGGTCTGGACCATTTCACACGGGCAAGCCCTCTTGGAACGCTTGACCACCCGCAACTTGCGTTAGCATCCTGAGACTGAAAGGAGAGGTGTGGGCGCTCAAGAGGCAGAACCGGGCTTAGAAGAAAGCCAAACATGGGTGCAGAC
>NZ_JBAWTG010000403.1:0-1117 GCF_037106235.1 Methylobacterium nigriterrae
CTAGGACGGCAAAGTCGGCTGTCTGTTAGCATCTGGAGCTGGGGGCGCCTGATGGAAGGGGTGCCATGTCTCGCATCCAAGTCCGGATCCCCGATCGCGAGCGGATGCTGGTTCCCGTCCGGCGGCTCTGCCCGGCCTGCGGACATTTCATGCGGATCCGCTACGAGAACAGACGGACCCTGGTGACGCTGTCCGGCACGGTGCGGGTACGTCTGAAGATCCGTCGTTGTGAGGCTGAGGGCTGCGCCCGCTTCCACAAGCCGTATCGTCCCGAGGCCGAGGGCGCACTCGCCCTGCCGCAGCATGAGTTTGGCCTCGACGTCTTGGCGCTGGTCGGCGTTTTGCGTCATCGCGAGCACCGCTCGGTGCCGGAGATCCACGCGATCCTGCGCGCGCGCGGCGTGCCCATCGCGGAGCGCAGCGTCACCAACCTACTCGACCGCTACGACGAGGTGATGGCCGCCCAACTCGGCGATTCCGCTCACCTGCGTCGGCAGCTTGCCGGACAAGATCGGATCATTCTGGCCCTCGACGGGCTGCAGCCGGACGTCGGGCACGAGGTGCTGTGGGTGCTGCGCGACTGCCTCTCGGGTACGGTGCTCCTGGCGCGCAGCCTTCTGTCCGGCACGGCCGGGGATCTGGCCGTCCTGCTGCGTGAGGTGATCGAGGCAGTCGGCCTGCCGGTGGCGGGTGTGATCAGCGATGGGCAGCACTCCATCCGCAAGGCCGTGGCCACGGTCCTGCCGGACGTGCCCCACCAACTCTGTCACTTCCATTTCCTGCGCGAGGCGGCGCTGCCGATCTTCGAGGCCGACCGGCACGCCAAGAAGGAGCTGAAGAAGAGGGTGCGCGGCGTGCGCCCGATCGAGCGGGCGGTGGAAGGGCGGACCGATCCAGAGGTGAGCCTGGTACGCGGCTACGCGGCGGCGGTGCGCAGCGCGATCAGCGACGACGGCCGCGCGCCGCTCGACGCGGCGGGCCTGCGCCTGAAGCGCCGACTGGAGAAGGTCGCCGATAGCCTGGAGCGCGTCACCGCCAAAGGGGGGCGTTGCGCTGGCTCGCACGGCTCAAGCACCTGATCGACCGGGCTCTGGCCGGCACGGCCGCACTCTGGCCG
>NZ_JBAWTG010000404.1:0-1087 GCF_037106235.1 Methylobacterium nigriterrae
GGCCTCGGACATCACCTGCGCGATACCCACCTCGCCATGCAGCGTCAGCTCGCGCAGGCCGAGCGTGCCCGCTAGCCGACCAGTTCCGTCCACGACGGGCAGTGTCCGGATGTTGTGCGCGATCAGGAGCTCCCGTGCATGCTCGGCGCTGCTGTCCAGCCCGATGGTGACCACGTCGCGCGACATGACCTCGCCGCAGGTGAGGTCGCCCTGCGTGCGCACAAGCGCGTGCAGCTCGACCTGGCGGAGGAGGCGATCGAGGTCGGCGCGGTCGATGTCCAGCGTCTCATTGAGCGCGACCAGGGCTGCGTCGACATCCTCCGACTTGAAGCCGACGCGCAGCGGCGCGGGCAGATCCGCCGTTCCGTGCGTGTTGACCGGCGCCGCGACCGGGACGTGCGGGTAGTTGCGGCGCGAGATCTTGTGGAACGCGATGCCGAGGGCGACCAGGATGACCGAGTTCACACAGACCGGAAACAAGGGGAACAGGAAGCCGGCTGAGGTGACGGCCGGGCCGCCGATCAGCGCCGTCAAGGCGGCCGCGCCCCCAGGCGGGTGCAGGGACCGGGTCACCGACATCGCGGCGATGGCCAGTGAGACGCCGACGCCGATGGCTACGACCGGGTCCGGGATGAGGTGAGCGGCGAGCACGCCCATGAAGGCCGAGATCGTGTTGCCGCCGATGATCGGCCAGGGCTGGGCAAGAGGGCTCGCGGGCACGGCGAACAGCAGGACGGCCGAGGCGCCCATTGGCGCGACGATGAGCGGGATGTCGGGACCCTGGCCGAAGACCAAACCGCAGATCAGGCCGGTCAGCGTAATGCCGGCGAGCGCACCCAGGCAGGCGACCAAGCGCTCCCGCAGGGTCGCGCCCGCCAGGATCGGCCTGAACAGCCGAAAACCGGGTGACTTGCCAGCTTGGTGTTCCGGACTGCCGGTCTTGGACATCCTCGCGCGTCCCTCGCTTGCCCGAACCGCCATCGGAGGCGCCCGTTCAACAGGCAGATGCTCCGATTGTCGACGCAGGGCGCTGGTATACCAGGCATCCGTTTACGGGCCGCGGCTGAAATTGCAACGTGCTGAGGCA
>NZ_JBAWTG010000405.1:0-1081 GCF_037106235.1 Methylobacterium nigriterrae
CGCAGGTCAACAGACAAAGGTGACGGCATGGGCAAGCTCCTTCACCCGTCAACGCGTCACCCGCAAACCTGTCTCAAGCAGCGCGGGATCTGCTCTAGCACCTCGTCGGAGAGTCCGAGCGCGTGGAAATCCTCTACGCCCTGCCGCATCGGCCGGAACGGGAATGAGCTCCCGAACAGGAACTGGTCTCGCATGAAGCCGTTGGCGACCTCGACGTAGAGCCGACCGCCCGGCGCGAACGTGTACATGTCCGGCGAGACGAAGACGTTCTCGTTGCGAAACGCGACGGTCACCATCGCGTCGACGTGTGGGTAGAAACCGTGGCAGCAGACGATCGGCAGCTTCGGGAAGGTCTTTGCCACGCGGTCGACCGCGAGCGGGTCATTGAAGCGCAGGTCCGGCGTGGTCGGGCCTGACATGATGAAGGCTGGGACCCCGAGCGACTGGCACAGCTCGTAGAGCGGCATCAGGCGTTCGTCGTCCGCCCGCATCGGATCGGCGTAGAAGCCCGCATCGAGGTTGATGCCCCGCAGCCCGAGATCCGCGACGGCGCGACGAGCCTCTGCCAGGGCTTCTTCCCGGCCGAGTTCCACCGGATCGACCGAGGCGATCCCGATCAAGCGCTCAGGGTCACGTTGTGCGACGGCCGCGAGATCATCGTTGCGGACGCGGACGCCGGGCACGCTGCGGGCGACCATCACGGCAACCGCGATGCCCGCCGCACCCATCTCCGCCGTGCAGCCCTCCACGGTGCGGCCGCGCGTGTCATGGCCGATCTCGCGAGCGCCGACGCGCCGGTTGAGCCAGCGCACGACGCCATCCTCCGGTGCGCCCGGATCGGCCCCGAAGAACGGGTGCAGGAAGGCCGGCCGGCTGCGCATGTCGATGATCGGCGTGGGCATCGCTCAACGCCTGTGCTGGATCGCCTAGGCGCCTTCGAAAGGCGCGGTCCCTCGCGGGGATCAACGTCAGTGCGAGACGTTCTAGGCTGTGGTGAGGATTTAACTATCTGAGCCAGATGCTGATGGCTGCGAGGGTGACGAATCCTATGAAGTTGAGGAGCAGCTTGTCGTAGCGGGTT
>NZ_JBAWTG010000406.1:0-1067 GCF_037106235.1 Methylobacterium nigriterrae
GCGCCGAGGCATCGACGGGGAAGCAGGCCGGCAGCCTCCCGGCGCCGCGCGAGACCACGACCGCGCTCCTGCCCGGGATCGTGCTGTGCCTCGCCATCACGGCGGTCGCGGTCGGGTTGCAGAGCCTCGAGGAGCACGGCCTCGGCCATCCCTACATCGAGGCGCTCGTCATCGCGATCCTGATCGGCATCGGCCTGCGCACCGCCTGGCAGCCGGACCGGCGCTTCCAGGCCGGCATCGCCTTCTCGGCCAAGCAGGTGCTCGAAGTCGCCGTCACGATGCTCGGCGCCTCCTTGAGCCTCGGGGCGATCCTGGCCTCCGGCCCGGCGCTGCTCACCGGCATCGTCGCCACCGTCATCCTGGCGATCACGGCGAGCTACGGCCTCTGCCGCGCCCTCGGCCTGCCGGCCCGCATGGCGCTCCTCGTGGCCTGCGGCAACGCCATCTGCGGCAACTCGGCCATCGCCGCCGTGGCGCCCGTGATCGGGGCCGACAGCAAGGACGTCGCCGCGGCGATCGCCTTCACGGCGGTGCTGGGCGTCCTGATGGTGCTCGGCCTGCCCCTGTTCATCCCGCTCGCCGGCCTGTCGCAGAACCAGTACGGCGTCCTGGCCGGCCTGACCGTCTACGCCGTGCCGCAAGTTCTCGCCGCCACCGTGCCGGCCGGGCTCGTCAGCACGCAGGTGGGCACGCTCGTCAAGCTCGTGCGCGTGCTGATGCTCGGGCCCGTCGTGGTGGCCCTGTCGCTGATCGCGCCGCTGCTGCCGCCCGAGGGGGCGAGCGCCAAGGGATCGACGAAGGCCCGGCCGGGCCGGCTCGGCTTCTTCAAGCTGGTGCCCTGGTTCATCCTGGGCTTCCTGGCGCTCGCGGCCTCGCGCTCGCTCGGGCTGATCCCGGACGGGGCCGCCAGGCTGCTGACCCAGGCCGCCGGCTACCTGACGATCGTGTCGATGGCAGCGCTCGGGCTCGGGGTCGACGTGCGGGTCCTGGTCCGGGTCGGCGGCCGCGTCACGGCCGCGGTCACGGCCTCGCTCGTCGTGCTCATCGCCATCAGCCTCGCGCTGATC
>NZ_JBAWTG010000407.1:0-1065 GCF_037106235.1 Methylobacterium nigriterrae
GTCGAACAGGATCTGGATGTACCAGCGCAGCGGCAGCAGGTCGCCCCAGAGGCGCGCGAACCCGTTCATGGCGAGCACCGGAAAGCCGACGCCTGCGAATCCGAAGGCCGGATTGCAGATGATCGCGGTCAGGCTCATGCCGAGCGCGAGATTGCCGGTCAGAAGCTGCAACAGCGCGCCGAGCGACAGATAAGCCGCGACCAGGAGGATCGCCGCCGCCCCGATGAGAAGGGAGTCGCCGCGGAACGGGACATGGAACAGTCCATGGATGAGGCCGGCCTCGGCGGCCATCATCAGCAGGAAGATGCCGAACAGCGGCGCGAGCTTGCCGACCAGGGCAGTGAGGCAACTGCCGCCGGCTGCCCGGAGCCAGGCACGGCGGCTGCGTCGCGAGAACTCGGAGCCGACGGCATATCCAGCGGCGATCGCCGTGATGACGTGAAGGACGTGCGGGAGCACGGCCCGCAACAGGAACTGGGCGTAGTTCAAGGCAGGATTGGTCAGCACGTACTGCTCGAGCACGAGAGATCCCGGCGCGTACGATCTGCCCCGTGATGCTTCGGTCGGAGCGAGCGTCGCCGTTGCCGCCGCGATGCCGGCCGACAGAGCCGCGGACGCACTGTTGCCCGGCGTGAAGTATTGACGGTTGTAGAGGACGACGATCTGAGGACGCCGATCCGCGACGAAATCGCGCTCGAAATTCTCCGGGATGTAGACGGTCGCAATTGCCTCGCCGGATCGAACCGCGTGCATCGCGCTCGTCATGTCGCCGGATCGGTGCGCGACGCTGACGCCCGGTGCTGAGGCGATGGCCTGGACACAGACCAGCGACGTCGGCGAGCGGTCGGCATCGACGACGCTGACCTGGAGGTTGCGGATCACGACATTGCTGAACGTCGCGGCGAGGATCGCCACGGCGATCAGTGGAACCCCGAGCGCGAGGAAGAGCGCGAGGCGGTCGCGCCACATCCAGCGCAGTTCCCGCGTCGCGACGAGCAGGAGGCCGGGCTGCGCGGGCGGCTTCATCGCCGGGCACGCGGCCAGTCGGCGTAGACGCTCATCCCG
>NZ_JBAWTG010000408.1:0-1056 GCF_037106235.1 Methylobacterium nigriterrae
TCGGCCTTGCCCTGATAGACGTCGCCGGTATCCTGCGTGTCGAAGTAGAAGTAGTCGGCGCTGCCGTCGTTGCCGCCCGAGAGCGTGTCGACGCCCTTGCCGCCGTACAGGTCGTCGAAGCTGGCGCCACCGTAGAGGGTGTCGTTGCCGTCGCCGCCCTGCAGGATGTCGTAGCCGTTCTCACCGTAGAGATAGTCGTTGCCGGCATCGCCGTACATCTTGTCGGCGCCGTCGTAGCCGAGCATCGTGTCGTCGCCCGAGCCGCCGTACATGGTGTCGTTGCCGGTCCAGCCGTCCATGTAGTCGTTGCCGTTCTCGCCGATCATGTAGTCGTTGCCAGCATCGCCGTAGAGCGAGTCGTTGCCGTCGTAGCCGAGCAGGTAGTCGTCGCCGTTGCCGCCGTGCAGCTGGTCGTCACCTTTCCAGCCGTCGAGGGTGTCGTTGCCGTCACCGCCGTAGAGCTTGTCGTTGCCGTCGTTACCGAAGATGTAGTCGTTGCCGGCGTTTCCATATCCGGTGTCGTCGTTGTTTCCGAACAGGTCCCACCAGGGCTTGTTCTCGAAGGAATGAGAGTCGTTGCCGCTCCCGCCGTACCAAGTCGTGCCCATAATTCGCTCCTTAGTCAGTCGGTCTGGATCGCAACCAGAAGGCCGCTTTAGGCTTTGTGGCCTCAGGTTGCGTTGAGGGATTGCTGGATGACATCCCGGGAATTTTGATCAGATTTGACTCCCGAGCAGTCGAGGTAATGGCTGCCATAATTTTTTGATAGAAACTGTGACATGCATCACAGTCGACATCCGTGCGAATGCCTCATCAGAATATTGCCTGCTGGAATTAGAAAACAAAAAAGCCCGCCGATGCTGTCGGCTGGCGATTCTGCAGGAGAAATCATGGACAAATCGGGCGTACGGCCCTCTCGTTCGCAAGGGAATCTACACTAAATCAAGTAGTTATCCGCAACTGTGATCTGAATCACGCTGGTAACCCGGTGCGGCAGGTGTGGAGAGCTCAGGACATATCCTGCGCCATTCGCGCAAAGCGTCCTGCCGCTCGCCA
>NZ_JBAWTG010000409.1:0-1049 GCF_037106235.1 Methylobacterium nigriterrae
CGCTAGAGCTGTTCCCGGTCAGCTAGCGACGGTCAAGTCGTCCTCGTAGCCGGCTGCGGCGAGGTAGTTGCGGCACTCCTGCGGAGTGAAGCGCGTGAATGCCTGCCGAATCGCCGCCCAGAGATCCGGGATCGTGCGGGCTGCCGCGCTGCGCAACAGCGCCTTGAGCTTAGCGAAGGCTTGCTCGATCGGGTTGAGATCAGGGCTGTAGGACGGAAGGTAGAGCAGCCGGGCCCCCGTGGCCTCGATCGCCTCACGCACGCCAGCGACCTTGTGCGCTGGCAGATTGTCCATAACGACGATGTCACCAGGCTGCAGGTCCGGGACCAGGGTCTGGGTGACGTAGCTGCGGAAGCGCGTGCCGTTCGTGGGGCCGTCCAACAGCGCGGTGGCGCACATTCCGCTCGTGCGTATAGCGGCCGTAATGGTGGTGGTTTTGTAGTGTCCCCACGGCGCTGCGAGCCGGCAACGTTCACCGCGTGGCGCCCAACCGTAGCGCCGTGCCATGTTGGTGGCAGCGGCCGTCTCGTCCAGGAACACCAGCCGGTCCGGATCAAGCTCGGGCTGTGCCTCGAACCACGCCTCGCGCGCCGCCCTTACGTCCGCGCGCTCCTGCTCAGCTGCGTACGTCGCCCCTTTTTCCAGCTAATCCCATGCCGCTGGAAGAAGCGGGACAACCCGCTCGTGCTGGTCTGCACGCCCTTCTCAGCCAGCCGGTCGCGCAGCTCACGCAGGAAGAGGCGCGGCTCGTGGCTAGAGGTCGCCAGGATCAGCGCGGCATGAGCCTCGATGGCTTGCGAGGTGTGATCGCCGCCCATCGCCTTGGAGGCGAGTTGACCCTCGTTGCGGAAGCGCTCCGACCAGCGGCTGGCGCTCGACACGCTGACCCCGAAGCGAGCTGCGACGCGACGGCAGGAGGCACCCGCCGCCACGGCAGCCACGACACGCTCGCGCAGGTCCACAGACAACGGTGAAGGCATGGGCAAGCTCCTTCATCCGTCAACGCACCACCCGCAAACCCGTCTCAAGCAGCGCGGGATCCGCTCTAG
>NZ_JBAWTG010000410.1:0-1047 GCF_037106235.1 Methylobacterium nigriterrae
CTAGAGCGGGGCTCGTCCGATCGGAAGCTGTGCTGGGCGGCTGAGGGTTGATGGGGCAAGGAGGAGGCCATGCCGACAACCTTGTCCGTCGATCTGCGCCAGCGCGTGGCGTCCGCAGTGTCAGCTGGAGCAACCTGTCGACAGGCCGCCGAGCGCTTCGGCGTGAGCCGAGCCAGCGCCAGCCGCTGGTCGCAGCAGAAGCGGCGCGTGGGCCACGTCGCGCCCAAGCCGCTGGGCGGCGATCAGCGCTCCCGCCACATCGAGGCTCATGCCGACCTCATCCGGCAGACCTACCAGGCTCGCCCGCAGATCCTCCTACGTGAGTTGCGCGAGGCTCTTCAGGCGCACGGGGTTGCGGTCAGCACCAGCAGTCTGTCGCGCTTCTTCGCCCGGCACCGGATCACGCGCAAAAAAGGGCGCTACACGCAGCGGAGCAGGAGCGCGCGGACGTAAGAGCGGCGCGTGAGGCTTGGTTTGAGGGCCAGCCGGAGCTGGATCCGGATCGTCTCGTGTTTCTGGACGAGACGGCAGCTACCACCAGTATGGTCCGCCGCTACGGCTGGGCCCCACGGGGCGCGCGCTGCCGGATCGCGGCGCCAGCTGGACACTGGAAGACGACCACCGTCATCGCCGGGCTGCGCACGAGCGGGCCGAGTGCCGTTGCGCTGCTGGACGGGCCTGTGACGGGCGAGCGCTTCCGCGCCTACGTGACTGAGACGCTGATCCCGGCCCTGAAGCCGGGCGACACGCTCATCCTAGACAACCTCGGCGCCCACAAGGTGGCGGGCGTGCGCGAGGCGATCGCGGCAGCCGGAGCCCGGCTCTTGTACCTCCCGCCCTACTCGCCTGAGTTCAACCCGATCGAGCTTGCCTTCGCGAAGCTCAAAACACTCCTCCGCAGCGCGGCGGCCCGCACGGTGAGCGATCTCTGGGCGGCGATCCACAAAGCCTTCGCGCGCCTTTCGCCTGCGGAGTGCCGCAACTACTTCTCGGCCGCCGGCTACGAGGATGACGCTTGTGCTTCCAGCTGATCGGGACCCGCTCTAG
>NZ_JBAWTG010000411.1:0-1045 GCF_037106235.1 Methylobacterium nigriterrae
TAGAGCCGGTCCCGCGCCGCTTGAGACGGGTTAGCGGGTAGTGCGTTGACGGATGAAGGAGCTTGCTCATGCCTTCACCTCTGTCTGTGGACCTGCGCGAGCGTGTTGTGGCCGCCGTGGCGGCGGGTGCCTCCTGCCATCGCGCCGCAGCCCGCTTCGGGGTCAGCGTGTCGAGCGCCAGCCGCTGGTCAGAGCGCTTCCGCCACGAGGGCCAACTCGCCTCCAAGCCGATGGGCGGCGATCACACCTCGAAGCGCATAGAGGCGCATGCCGGGCTGATCCTGAGGATCTCCAAGCAGGAGCCGCGTCTTTTCCTGCGCGAGCTGCGCGACCGGCTGGCTGAGCAGGGCATCCAGACCAGCACGAGCGGCCTGTCGCGCTTCTTTGCCCGCCACGGGATCAGCTGGAAAAAGGGGCGACGTACGCAGCTGAGCAGGAGCGTGCGGACGTAAGAGCGGCCCGCGAGGCGTGGTTTGAGGCGCAGCCCGAGCTTGATCCGGACCGGCTGGTGTTCCTCGACGAGACGGCGGCTGCCACCAACATGGCGCGCCGCTATGGTTGGGCGCTGCGCGGCGAGCGCTGCCGGCTCGCAGCCCCGTTGGGCCACTACAAAACCACCACCGTCACCGCCGCCCTGCGCACCAGCGGGCTGTGCGCCACTGCGCTATTGGACGGTCCCACGAACGGCAGGCGCTTTTGCAGCTACGTCACCGAGACCCTGATCCCGGTGCTGCAGCCGGGCGACATCGTCGTCATGGACAATCTGCCAGCCCACAAGGTTGCGGGCGTGCAGGACGCGATCGAGGCCGCAGGAGCGCGGCTGCTCTACCTTCCGTCCTACAGCCCTGATTTCAACCCGATTGAGCAGGCCTTCGCAAAGCTGAAAGCGCTGCTACGCAGCGCGGCCGCCCGCACGATCCCGGATCTCTGGGCGGCGATCCGGCAGGCCTTCACGCGCTTCACTCCGCAGGAGTGCCGCAACTACCTCGCCGCAGCCGGCTACGAAAACGACTTGGCCGTCGCTACCTGACCGGGAACAGCTCTA
>NZ_JBAWTG010000412.1:0-1045 GCF_037106235.1 Methylobacterium nigriterrae
GCCTTGGCGCCGTTGATCGCGATGCGCCGCCCGTGCTCCGGCGCCTTGGCCGAGCGGGGCAGGCTCACGCTGAGCACGCCGTTCTTGAACGACGCCTCGGCCTTGTCCTCTTCGACCGCGAAGGGCAGCGCGAGCACTCGCTCGAAGCGGCCGTAGGAGCGCTCCGTAAAGCCGCGCTCCTTGTCCGTCGTCTCCGCCCGCTTCTCGCCGCGCAGCGTCAGGACGCCGTCGTCGATCGTGAGCTCGACGTCCTTCTCCTCCAGGCCAGGCAGCTCGGCCGAGACGCGCAGACCCTGCTCGGTCTCGACCATCTCGACGCTCGGCCAGCCAAGGCCGCGCGTCGCCAACCCGGGCATGCCGCTTCCGAGTCCTGAGAAGACGTCGTCAAACAGGCGGTTCATCTCGCGGTGAAGCTGCAGGAAGGGGCTCATGGGCTCGTCCCGCATCCGGCTCGGCATCGGGGCGCTCGTGCTGCGGCCCCACGGGATCAGATCTCTCACACTCATGGCTCATCTCCATCAGCATGGTTGAAGGCGTGTGACCTCCCTCGCGGGTTGGTCTGCCCGCGAGTTCATGTTCATCGTCGAAGGGGTGCTCAGGCGACCTTGGCCTGACCCTCGATCTGGGCAGGCTTGTTGTCCTGGCCGCCTTCTGGCGCGCCGCCAATCGCGATGCGTCGCGGCTTCAGCGCCTCGGGCACCTCGCGCTTGAGCTCGACCGTCAGCAGGCCATTCTCCAGGGTGGCACCCGTGACCCTTACATGCTCGGCCAGATTGAAGGTCTGGCGGAAGGTGCGGGCCGCGATGCCACGATGCAGGTACTGGTGCTCGCCGTCCTGGCCCTTCTTCTGGCCAGCCACCAGGAGCGCGGTATCGTGCTGGGTGAGTTCGATCTCGTCGGGCGTGAAGCCCGCGACCGCCATGGTGATGCGGTACTCGTCCTCAGCCACCTTCTCGATGTTGTAGGGTGGCCAAGCGGCGGAGGGCTCGACCCGCTCGGCCTGGGTGAGCAGATCGAGAAGCCGGTCGAAACCGACGGACGAGCG
>NZ_JBAWTG010000413.1:0-1017 GCF_037106235.1 Methylobacterium nigriterrae
GTTTGGTAACGGGCTTGGCGAGTTCGGGGTTCGCCTTCAGCCGCTCACGCAGGACCCTGTCGGGTGATCGGCCCTTCAGCACACGCTGACGACGGCCGTTGTAGGCGACGTTGAAGCCAGTCAGCAGCGTCTCGAGATCCTCGTGGCTGTAGAGCGTGACGCCCAGCACCTCGCGCTGAACACGCCCGTTGAAGCGCTCCACCATTCCGTTGGTGCGCGGCGTGTAAGGTTTCGTCTTGCGGTGCTGCACGCCGCACCGCTCACAGGCGCGCTCGAAGCCGTCGGCCGTGAAGCAGGAGCCGCGGTCGCTCAGCAGGTGCGTGACCCGGAAGGGAAAGGCCGCGAGCGCCTCCTCCAGGAAGGCGACAGCGGATGCGGTGGTCTCGCTGTCTTTGACCGCCAAGTGCACGTAGCGCGAGGCGCGGTCGATGGCGACGTAGAGATAGCGCTTGCGGGTCTGGCCGCCGCGGTCCTGCAGCTTGGGCAGGTGCTTCACGTCCATGTGCACGAAGCCGACCTCGTAGTCCTTGAAGTCAGCATGTGCGCGCCGGGAGCGGTCAGCCAGCGGGAGCCGGTTGAGGCCTTCAGCCTTGAGGATGCGGTAAACGGCATCCCGGTTCAGGTGTGGCAGGAAGTGGCTGACGATGAAGGTGAGATCGTCGAGCGGAAAGCCGGTGGCGCGGCGGAGCGCACAGACGATGGCGCGCTCCTCCTCGCTGGCTTTCCAGGGCAGCTTGTGGGGCCGCGCCGAGCGATCCTGGCAGTCGGCGGGTCCACGCTTGCGCCATTTGCGGATGGTCTCGGTGGAGACGCCGTAGCGGCTCGCCAGCACGCCGGAGCTCTCCTGCGAGCGGGCGATCTCGGCGCGGACAGCGGGCGTGGTGCGGGCATTCGGATGGATGGCGAGCATCAGCGGGCCCTCCGGCGGGAGACGCGGCGACGGACGCCGTCAAAGCGCCAGGCATGCTCCTCGATTGCCCAACGCACCTGATCCCAACAACGTTCCACCACCAGACA
>NZ_JBAWTG010000414.1:0-1015 GCF_037106235.1 Methylobacterium nigriterrae
AACTCCGGCGTGAACGTTCGTTTCGTTGTCCCCATCAGACACCTTCCAGCCCCCATGGGAGCGTAGCAGAGGTGTCCACTCATTCAGAGGAGGATCACCCCTGACCGGCTGGACCGGCGCGGCAGGTTCCGCAGTTTGCGTCGCGCTCGCAGGTGCAGAGCTGGACCGGGACAGCTCCTCCAGAGTGCTCACCATGTCTCTCGGGTGCGCGGGCTTGCTGAGCCAAGGCGCACCCTGGAACTCGCTGGTGAGACGCTGATCTTGCCGGCAGCCGGAGTGGACCAGGAAGGGCACGCCGCGTTGGCGCAGTTCGCGAGCGAGCGCGGTGCAGCGACCATCTCCCAGCACCACACTGATGACTGCCAGCGCGGGCTTGTCCTCCTTCAGGAGGCGCAGGGCCTCTGTCACCGTGCCAACGGGCCCGAGCACCCGGTAACCTGCCTTCTCCAGAGCATCGCTCAGATCCACGCCGAGCACCGGATCGCTCTCGGTCAGCAGCACCGCCGGCTGCTTATCCGCCAACTCCATGCGCATTCTCTGCAGTCAAGCTAGGCTTACAGACTTTGATGTCGCAGGTTATAAGCAAGGGTTGGTTTGGGTGGAAGCGCCGACAGACCCCGGTGTGGTATCAAACTTTCGTGCTACGTCGGGTTTCACACTTTAATCTGTGTCGGGTTGAACAGAGTCGTCTTCTGCCGCAAATTATCGTCATCGCTTGCAAGCTGATCCGAGCGCAGGCGGCTGAGAGACAACGCGTGCTCTTGCTCCAAGGGAGACAAGAGCCATGGCTCCAGCTCACCAGCTCACCGTTCGCAATCGCCTGCTGAAGGCCATGGCACCGGACGACTTCGCCCGCCTGCAGCCACACCTCGAGCCCGCAGATCTGCCCATCCAGCAGATGATGATCGAGGCCAACATGATCCTCCTCTGAATGAGTGGACACCTCTGCTACGCTCCCATGGGGGCTGGAAGGTGTCTGATGGGGACAACGAAACGAACGTTCACGCCGGAGTTC
>NZ_JBAWTG010000415.1:0-1001 GCF_037106235.1 Methylobacterium nigriterrae
GTCGAATTCATCTGTCGAAGCGCCGCATGGAGCGGCTGTCCCGCTCGTCATTCTGCCTGCGCTCGGTCCGGTACTTGTCCGCGTCGCGCTGAATTCGCTCCAGCTGGCGCGCGGCTTCTGCCCGCCGCTCCTGTGCCCGCGCCATGTCGTTGAGCGCGTTGGTCGCCCGGACGGCGTTGAAGTCCTGCGCCTCAAGCGGCGAGGCGAAGGTCAGGACGATGCCGGCGAGGACCAGGGCGCGGGTCATGCTTGCGGATCTGGAGCGGTGTGACGCGAAGGCCAAGTCGAAGTCCGTGTTGCTCGACTGCCTGGAGGGGGCGAACCGCGACGTCTTGGCTGCGGCCTAGCGATCGAGCGGTTTACCTGACGCGCCGCCTAGCTGTGCAGGCCCATTGCAGACAGCTCCTCTGTACGAGGCCTTCTCGTCCCCTGCACATGCCTCTTTGCAGGCAGCTCCACTTCGCGCACGGCTCTGCCGGATTATATCCTCTTCCGCCGCAGACGGGCAGGCCTTGAGCCAGCGCGCTCGATCCAACGAGGTCGGTCATCAGCAAAAGGCCAACAACGAGGCTTAGTCGCCCAACCATGACTCTGCTCCTCAGCGTCGCCCGCTCATCCTGCGATCAAGCTTCATTGGAAGGCCGATCAAGCACAAGACGCTCAAGCGGGGAGTACGGCGACGCACGAGTTCACGCGGTGTGAAGCGCAAGACAGGTCGAACCTGCCGCCAGGCCAGCGCGCCACAGCTGGCAAGGATGCGGCGGCGGTCGAGCGGGGCGAGGCGGTCGAGCTCGTCAGCGGCCGGCTCTAGGGCCTCGGGATCGTGCTCGGCCTCGCGGAGCTTGGCATTCATGGCCGCAGCACGGGGGCCGGCGAGAAGGCCGGCGATGGCACGTAGGGAGCGGAGGCGGGCCCGCAGCTCCGCAGCATCGAGGCCGGGGCGCCAGGGGCCGAACTGTCTGGAAGTGTGCATGATCCTAGTTCTGGAATTTGTTCCTGTC
>NZ_JBAWTG010000416.1:0-984 GCF_037106235.1 Methylobacterium nigriterrae
CGTCCCTTCTGCCGCGTCCTCGCCTTCGGTGAGCCCTCGACCAAGCCGAAGATGCTGATCGTCGCCCCGATGTCGGGCCACTATGCGACGCTCCTGCGCGGCACCGTCGCTGCCTTTCTCGGCACCCACCAGGTCTTCATCACCGACTGGGCCGACGCCAAGCAGGTGCCGCTGGCAGCCGGCCGCTTCGACCTCGACGACTACATCGGCTACTGCATGGCGATGTTCGAGGCGCTGGGGCCGGACCTGCATGTGATGGCGGTCTGCCAGCCGTCTGTTCCGGTGCTCGCCGCCATCGCCCGCATGGAAGCCGAGGATCACCCGCTGGTGCCGCAATCAGCCGTGCTGATCGGCGGGCCCATCGACACCCGCCGCTCGCCGACCGCCGTGAACCGCCTGCCCCAGGAGCGCAGCATCGGCTGGTTCGAGCGCCACTGCATCCACCCGGTGCCGTGGCGGCATCCGGGCTACGGCCGCAGGGTCTACCCGGGCTTCCTGCAGCTGGCCGGCTTCATCGGCATGAATCTCGACCGCCACCAGACGGCGCACTGGGACATGTTCAACCACCTCGTGCAGGGCGACGGCGACTCGGCTGCCAAGCACCGGGAGTTCTACGACGAGTATCTCGCCGTGATGGACCTCACGGCGGAGTTCTTCCTCCAGACCATCGAGACGGTGTTCATCGACCACGAGATGGCGCGCGGCGTGATGCGCCATCGCGGCGAGCCCGTGGATCTCGGTGCGATCCGCCGCTGCGCCTTGATGGCGATCGAGGGGGAGAAGGACGACATCACGGGCATCGGCCAGACGCGGGCGGCGTTGGATCTCGCCACGAGCTTGCCGGCCGGGAAGAAGGCGTATCATCTCCAGATCGGCGCGGGGCATTACGGCATCTTCAACGGCTCGCGCTTTCGGGCCGAGATCGCGCCGAAAATCACCGCCTTCATGGAGCAGAACGCCGCCTCGCCGGCGGGAGAGTTCGTG
>NZ_JBAWTG010000417.1:0-980 GCF_037106235.1 Methylobacterium nigriterrae
AGCAGGAGATGCGCGAGGGCTTGGCCCACGATGGCCCGCGCGCCCGCCCGGCGTTGCCGCCCCAGGCTCCCGCCCTTCTCGAAGGCGACGCCCCCAACGGTCGCGGAGCCCAGGAGCAACGTCTGCTGCAGGATCAGCACGAAGGCCGCCGGAACCACGTAGCTCGCATATCCTCCGGTCGGGTTGAAGAGGGGCTGCGACACCACCTCCACCGGGGAGCTGCGCGCGAGCGCCGCGCGGGCGAGACTGCCGTCGAGCCTCGCGCCGCGGGCTGCGATCTCGGAAGTGACGGTGCCGGCGGCCTCGGAGAGGCCCTGCAGCATGCGGTTGAACATCAGGAAATAGGCCGAGTCGACGTAGGCGGCGAGCCGTGCCGGCCTGCCCTTCAGGATGTCGCGCTCGGTGTCCGCGGGAATGCCCAGGATGGCGAAGACCTCGCGGCGTGCGAGGGCGGCGTGTGCCTCCGCCAGAGTGTCGGCACGGACCGTGACGGCGACGGCCTCGTCCGCATCCACGATCTGGGTGATGTGGCGGCTCAGGGGCGTGTGGTCCTGATCGACGATGGCGATCGGGATCTCGCGCAGCAATTGGCCGAGATAGGGCTGCGGATAGAGGATGCCGTAGATCACCGGCGCCAGCACGATCAGGCTGAAGACGCCGCGGTCGTTGAGGATGCGGCGCCATTCGGCGGCCATGGCGCCGCCGACACCGCTCACCGGCGCGCGGTCTTCGGGTGCCGCAGGTTCGGCGGGCCGCCGCGGGTTCGTGCGCACCATAACGCGCAGGCGCCACCACGCGAGACCGAACGCGGCGGAGGCCAACGCGCAGAGGGTCAGGAGCGGCGCGACCGAGCTGGAGGGCGGCAGGCCCCGCACCGCTTGGTCGAACAGGATCTGGATGTACCAGCGCAGCGGCAGCAGGTCGCCCCAGAGGCGCGCGAACCCGTTCATGGCGAGCACCGGAAAGCCGACGCCTGCGAA
>NZ_JBAWTG010000418.1:0-971 GCF_037106235.1 Methylobacterium nigriterrae
TCCCAGGAGCAGGTGTGGCCAGTTCGGCGGCTGTCCACAAGAGAACGATGTACGAACCGCTACGCTTCGTTAACCCTGTTGCAGATTGGCTGCACCGGGTCTGACTGCATGGGCCCCCTGCCTGGCCAAAGCCAAGCCGCATTGCGCATTCCAGATGCAGATCTGTGATGGCTCCTCCGCGCATGTTTTTGGAAGCTGACGCCATCGTGGCGCTCGGAGCTGAAGCCGAGATTGCGTCCACGGAGTTGATCGAGCGGATGATCCACTGGCTCGGCCTTGCGACGACAGCCAGCCCCAGCCATAGCCTCTGTGGAAAGAGAGGAGCTGGCGCACCGCCTCCTGACGTGAAAGCGCTGGCACGAATAATGACGTCCTACCGCCTCACAGGTCCCGTCGTTCCTGTCTTCGCTCCCAGCCCTATCTGCTGCTTCAGCCGGCCTTGAGTCACTGTTCAGGTTGGCCGTCTAACCCTCGGAGACGCTGTTGGGGAGCCGTTACGGACTCGAGATCCGCACAGCGACGGGTGCCGACGCTCCCGGTCTCGCCGAATTGATGAGTGCTGCAGGTCACCCGGTGCCGGCCCGAGTACTGGAGGACCGGCTCGAGACGCTCCGCCACAGCCATGGCACGGCCCTCGTCGCATGGGAATGGGGACCGTCGTGCGGGATGATCGCGCTGCGCTGGTATCCAGCCCTCGAGGAAGCCTCGCCCATCGCGCTGGTCACAATGTTGCTGGTCGGCCCCGACGACCGCCGTCGCGGGATCGGCCGCATGCTCCTGAAGACGGCCTCGCAAGCTGCCCGGAAGGCAGGCTGCAGTACGCTGCAGCTGCTGGCATCGGCCCACCAGCCGGACCTCGTAGGGTTCTGCGAGGCCACGGGGTTCGTGGAGGCGGCAGGCTGCTTCGTGCGGCCCTTGCGCAAGAAGGGCTGAGCGAAGGATGACGCGTCTGGCCTTTGTGGATTTCGAGG
>NZ_JBAWTG010000419.1:0-961 GCF_037106235.1 Methylobacterium nigriterrae
AGGCTTTCGTGATGTAGTCGCGCATGGCCTGCTGCTCGGCCTCCAGTGTGGGAAGGCGACGCTTGACTACATCTCCGATCGAGACGATGCCGACGAGCTTGCCGTGCTCGCAGACGGGCATGTGGCGGAAACGGCCGTCCGTCATCAGCCGCATGATCTGGTCATTGGTGGCCTCGCGCTGGCAGGTGGCTACGTTACGAGTCATGTGGCTGGAGATGGGAGCGCCGAGGGCGGCGGCACCCTGAAGCGCCACCGCGCGCATGATGTCGCGCTCCGAGATGATGCCGACCACGGTCTGGGCCTCGTCGGTGACGACCAAGGCGCCGATGCTCCTGTCAGCTAGCAGCTGGATCGCATCGTCGAGGGTCCGCTCGGGCTGCACCGTGGCGACGGAGCAGCCCTTCTCAGCGAGGATATGGGCGACGGTCATGGATGCCCCTCCCTAGAGAAACACATCGTTCACCTTGTGCACTTGCTCCGGTCGCCGGCCAGGCGGTAACGGGCCACGCCTTGCTCGTCGGGCAGCAGGTACACGACCTCGTAGATCTGGGTTCGTCCTAGCTGCACGGCACTACCTGAGCTTCGCGATGGCCATGTAGTGCTCCGCACCAGCTAAAGCGCGCAGTCTGATGGCTTGAACACGGTGGTCTCTGGCCTGTTGAAGCAGAGCCTGCGCCTCAGCTGCGCGGCCTTCCTCATGGTGCGTGTAGGCAGCGGCAGCGAGTTCGGACGCGATCGCGTCCGCAAGGGAGGCTGCTGCGATGCGATTGACTGGGGGCGGCTTCACGGGAGCCTCGATCATCACCAGGGGTCACGAGCGTCCGCCGGATGCGTTAACGAGGGGTTAACCATGCCAATCGGCTCGTCTGCGCTGATATGGGGTCCGTGTCCGCAAATTGCTGTGACGACAGTCACATGGAGCGCACAGGAAGTTCTGGCGCGCGGGGCGGGAAGAGCCGCG
>NZ_JBAWTG010000420.1:0-950 GCF_037106235.1 Methylobacterium nigriterrae
GTTCAGGTCTTGTCGGCCCCCGGGAGCGGGCCACCGGCATTCCCACCTCCGATTGCCCCACTAGCCGGGTTCAGCATCACGATCCCCTCCGGGAGCGCACTTGGCGTTTGCCTCGTAGGTCGAGAACACTTGGTCACCATCCTTGTCGGTGTCGATGCAGCTGCCGCGGTTGACCACGTCGTTACCGTTGGCCTCGCGCATGCCGATACAGCGCGTGCCCATATCATTGAAGGGAGCCTCTCCCGCGTCATTGCGCGTAATGCCGGTGCTCTCATAGATCGTGATGGCTCGCTCACCCATTTTCATCGGCGTTGCAGAAGCATTGACGTAGTTAGTCGTATATGAAGCGGTGCCTTCCTTCGAAAACTCTCCTGCTCCAGCGCTTGAACAAGCGCCGAGCATCAGGATAAAAGCCCATCTTGTGCTTGCCATTAATTCCTCCCATCGCCCACGGTTCAAAACCGTGATCATATATCCGCTTGAGGTTTTTGGCCCCTTAATGGCGGTCACTGATCATGCACGGTGCCGATGACTGGTAAAGCCCGCTTGGCGTCGATCACAAGATGAACCCACATGCGGTGGATACCGTGCTGGCCCGCGGCTTCGATCTACACAGGGACCTGCCCGTCCGCCGCGGGATACCCTTGTAAGCCTTACCCATTCCCGGCTGAGGTGCAGCCCTATGGGGCTCATGTTTCTCAAAGCGCCACCTGCAGAAGATGCGATCTGCGCAAAGGGCTTGGAGCCCAGCTGATCCTAAATGGTCATACCCAAGCTGCACCGATGCGGGTCCAGTTGGTTCCGTAACGCCCAATCAGCGAATGGCCACGGTGAATTAAGGTCTTGTTGTTAGCTCGACTCGTATGAGGAGTTTCCGCAAGGTGGCAGGGATCGATGTTTCGGACGGGCGGGGAGCCGGGTTTGTCGCGCGAGCTTGAGGGCTCGCTGAT
>NZ_JBAWTG010000421.1:0-948 GCF_037106235.1 Methylobacterium nigriterrae
CCAGCTTTCTCCATTCTGCGTCGTCCAGCATCACTCCTCCCAGTCAGGAGGAGCAAAACGCCCGCACACGGAACACGTTCAAGGCCGAACAGGCCGTAATCAGCTACAGCCTTGTTTGCAGAAATTTCGAGTTGTGCTTCATACCCCGTTTGGAACGTACGGCATGCGGGAGGCTTCTTATCCTGCCTATATCGCTGTACGTATGAGGCTCAAAATAGCAAACTACGTTGAATCTGATCAGGACATCTCGGCCAGGCAAGACGGGCACATCGAGCTCGCTGCCGACATCATCTCGGCGTACGTTTCCAACAACTCTGTTCCAGTGGCCGACCTGCCCGCACTGATCGCCGGCGTTCATGCGACCCTGACGGGAATGGCGAATGGGCCAGCCTCAACCGAGCCCGAGGTCGAGAAGCTGAGGCCGGCACGGATCCGCAAGTCGATCACGCCGAACCATCTCGTGAGCTTCATCGACGGCAAGCCCTACAAGTCCCTGAAACGGCACCTCACGGAGCACGGGCTGGACGCACACAGCTATCGTGAGCGCTACGGCCTGCCCCGGGACGACCCGATGGTGGCCGCGAGCTTCTCGGCCACACGCTCCGAACTCGCGAAGGCGCTCGGCCTGGGTGGTGGGCAGGGGCGTCAGGCCGCAACAGAGGAAGTTGCATCTGCTCCTGCAGCGCCACGGCGCCGCGGTCGATCACAGAACGCCTGAGGCTGACCAAGGTTGGTCGAGGGGCGGCATAGCCTCCGCGCACGACGGGCATCCTGATCTCTAGGGATAGGCCCTGTCCCCGATCCTAACCCGGGGTGGGGCCTTTCTCGTCGCCGCTCCTGTCACGAAACCATCTACGGCCTGTTCGGCCTTGAACGTGTTCCGTGTGCGGGCGTTTTGCTCCTCCTGACTGGGAGGAGTGATGCTGGACGACGCAGAATGGAGAAAGC
>NZ_JBAWTG010000422.1:0-946 GCF_037106235.1 Methylobacterium nigriterrae
GACCAGACGGTGCGTCCACTGGTTTTGTCGGAGTTTGTGGGTCAGCGCGCGGCGCGTGCGAACCTTCAGGTGTTCATCGAGGCGGCGCGGAAGACGGGCCAGGCGCTCGACCACGTTCTGTTTGTGGGACCGCCGGGTCTGGGCAAGACCACGCTCGCCCAGATCGTGGCGCGCGAGCTTGGCGTCAACTTCCGCTCGACGTCGGGGCCGGTCATCGCCAAGGCCGGGGACCTGGCCGCGCAGCTGACGAACCTGGACGAGCGCGACGTGCTGTTCATTGACGAGATCCACCGCCTCAACCCGGCGGTGGAGGAGATCCTCTACCCGGCCATGGAGGATTACCAGCTCGACCTGATCATCGGCGAGGGCCCGGCCGCGCGCTCGGTCAAGATCGAGCTGCCGAAGTTCACGCTGGTCGGCGCCACCACCCGGGCGGGGCTGCTGACGACGCCCCTGCGCGACCGCTTCGGCATCCCGGTGCGGCTGGAATTCTACGACATCGACGAGCTTGAGCGGATCGTGGCGCGCGGGGCGCGGGTGCTCGGGCTCGGCCTGGCGCCGGAGGGCGCCAACGAGATCGCCCGGCGCGCGCGCGGCACGCCGCGGATTGCCGGGCGCCTGCTGCGGCGGGTGCGCGACTTCGCGATCGTGGAGGAGGCGGCCGAGGTGACCCGGGCGATCGCCGACCGGGCCCTGCGGATGCTCGACGTCGACCCGATCGGGCTCGACGTGATGGACCGCAAGTATCTCGGCCTGATCGCGGCCTCGTTCCAGGGCGGGCCGGTCGGCATCGAGACGATCGCGGCCGCGCTCTCCGAGCCGCGCGACGCGATCGAGGACATCATCGAGCCCTACCTGATCCAGAAGGGCTTCGTGCAGCGCACCCCGCGCGGACGCATCCTCACGCCCCACGCCTTCCGACATCTCGGCCTCACAACGCCAAAAC
>NZ_JBAWTG010000423.1:0-942 GCF_037106235.1 Methylobacterium nigriterrae
ACCTCGACGCGGCCGATGGCCTCGACGCGCCCGACGAAGTCGAGCGCCTGATCGATGGCCCTGCGTTGGGCGAGAACGGTCCCGACCGGCAGGGCCGAGCCGGGATCCGTCTGCGCCGGGGCGGGCAGGACGAGCCCGGCAGTCAGCATGATGGCGAGCACTGGAGAGGAGAAGCGGGCCATGATCGTCCCTCGCCGCATCGCGGCCACCGAGCGTGGGCACCGCCACTTATTCTCGCACATTCGGCACACGCTGCTTGATCGGACGGGACGCCCGGCGGGCCAGGATCGGGTAGACCAGGGGCCGTCCCCGGAAGTGGGGGCGGACATCCAGGCTTTCGGCCACGAGCATGATCTTTGCCAGGATCCAGGCATTGATGAAGGCCAAGCCGTAGAATCCGTATCCGATGCCATGGCGCTACAGAACCATGTGCTCGTGGAGGACAAGGAGCCCGAAGATGACCCAGAGATAGGCGAAGATGCCGAGGATCCGCTTGGCCTCTTCAAGCACTCGACGGCCGATCCGCCGCATCCGGCCGTCGGCTTGGGCTGCAGCCGTCGACGGTGCTACAGCTGGGGCAGAAGACGGAGGCCGCGGATCGCTCATGGACGTTGCCCGCTGCTGGATCTCGTGCGCTCGAGAATGAACGCCGACGTGATACTGCAGCATCATTTCTTTGGCAGCAGCGGCACCAATGTTAGCACGATTGGCCCGCGCTTGATGATGCAGGCTCCTGTGCTCGCAGAATAGATTTGCCGCTCTCGATCCCGCTTGATCCGATGCGCTCGAAAGGTCTGCTCTCGGTCGCATATCGGAACCCGATGCGGGCTCATGCGAACGTCGGCTACGGCCTGTTCGGCCTTGAACGTGTTCCGTGTGCGGGCGTTTTGCTCCTCCTGACTGGGAGGAGTGATGCTGGACGACGCAGAATGGAGAAAGCTG
>NZ_JBAWTG010000424.1:0-933 GCF_037106235.1 Methylobacterium nigriterrae
TCCATCGACCCCGAGACGTTCCGCCTGGAGGTGAAGGGCCATGTCGGGACGCCGGTCTCGCTGTCGCTCGCCGAGCTCAGGGCGATGCCGGGCACGGAGATCGTCGCCGTCAACCAGTGCTCCGGCAATTCCCGCGGCTTCTTCGAGCCGCGCATGGCCGGCGGCCAGCTCGCCAACGGCGCCATGGGCAACGCCCGCTGGACGGGCGTGCCGCTGAGAGCCGTGCTCGACAAGGCCGGCGTGAAGGCGGGCGCCGTCGAGGTCTCCTTCGAGGGTCTCGACGGGCCGGTGATCCCCGAGACGCCGGACTTCACCAAGGCGCTCGCGATCGACCACGCCCGCGACGGCGAGGTGATGCTGGCCTGGGCCATGAACGGCGAGGACCTGCCCTGGCTCAACGGCTATCCCCTGCGCCTCGTGGTGCCGGGCTTCTACGGCACCTACTGGGTCAAGCACCTGAACAGCATCACCGTGCTCGACAAGCCGTACGAGGGCTTCTGGATGAAGTCGGCCTACCGCATCCCCGACAACGCCTGCGCCTGCACCGAGCCCGGCCAGGCGCCCAAGGCCACGGTGCCGATCAACCGCTTCAACGTGCGCTCCTTCCTGACGAACCTCGCCGACGGGGCCCGGGTGAAGGCCGGCCCGACCCCGTTGCGCGGCATCGCCTTCGACGGCGGCTCGGGCATCAGGACGGTGGCGGTCTCGCTCGACGACGGCAGGACCTGGGCGGAGGCCGCGCTCGGCCAGGATCTCGGGCGCTACTCGTTCCGGCCCTGGACGCTGCAGGCCGATCTGGCGGCGGGCCCGCACGCCATCCGGGTCCGGGCAGCGGGCAATGACGGGGCGACCCAGCCGATGGAGCCGCTCTGGAACCCGGCCGGCTACATGCGCAACGTGGTCGAGACCACGCGCGTGCAGGCGGCGTGAGGG
>NZ_JBAWTG010000425.1:0-930 GCF_037106235.1 Methylobacterium nigriterrae
GCCTGGTTGAACTGTGTCGCTGCACCGAGCTGGAACATGCGCCTCAGCCCGTCGCTTCCTCACGGAACAGGAAAGCGAACTGATGCCCTCAGCAGTAATTTTTGACGTCGATGGGACACTCATCGACTCCGTTCCCCAGCATGCCAAGGCTTGGCAGGACGCCTTCCATGACTTCGGTCATGACATCCCCTTCGAAGATCTCCGGCGACAGATCGGCAAGGGCGGCGACCTGTTGATGCCGGTGTTTCTGTCCGAGGATGAGATCAAGGAGAGGGGCGGGACGCTGGAGAAGCATCGCGCGCAAATCCTCAAGGAGCGTTACCTGCCGACCATCAAGGGCTTTCCGCAGGTACGCGCGCTCGTCGAACGTTTGCAGGCGGATGGCAAACAGCTGGCGCTGGCATCATCCGCCAAGGGGGACGAACTTCAAACCTATAAAAAGATTGCCGGCATCGAGGATCTGATCGGCGTCGAAACGTCCTCGGATGATGCGGAGGAGAGCAAGCCCAACCCCGACATCTTCCAGGCCGCTCTGAAGCGCCTGGATGGGATCGCGGCCGAAGATGCCATTGCGATCGGCGATACCCCTTACGATGCGGAGGCTGCCAGCAAGGCGGGCGTGCGCACGATCGGTTTGCTCAGTGGCGGCTGGACCGCTGAGGAGCTGACACAGGCAGGCTGCATCGCGACGTATCGCGACCCAGCCGATCTACTGGCCCAGTACGAGGGTTCACCTCTGGCCAAGCCCCAGACCTGATTGCGGCGATGGGCGGAACATCGCGCATGAGCGACGACCCGACGGTGTGAGCGTCAAAGATCAGGCTCCATAAATCCGCTTACGCGAATTTCCCGAGGCCTCGCGCGCGCGAAGATGGGCTTATGGAACCCGCGTGGTTTCTACGGATATCGGCGCCACTCACCGGAGCGCAG
>NZ_JBAWTG010000426.1:0-929 GCF_037106235.1 Methylobacterium nigriterrae
CAGTAGTTTTCCAGTCACGGTTTCCTGACACAAACGGGGCTGTTTGGGAGGGCTCGCGAGACGCTCCTCGCCGATGACAGGAAAACGGTCGTTTTCCTGCCATAGCATTTTGCGCCGTTTGGAACGGTCCACTAGGGCAAGCGCTATCGGAACGCTGCGCGGACCTTGGCCGGCTCAAGAACTACAGTCGATGGGCGGGCCTTTGAGATGGACTATCACAGGTTCAAGGTTGGCTAGCCCGTCCGACAGCCCGCGGTCGGCTATGCTGATGCCAGGAGTGTTGCTTGTGGCCTCTTCGAGGCCGCTCGGCTCATGCCAGAGTTCCGCGCGGGTCCACGATCCGTCATCGCTGCCCCTATAACGCGTCGGAACTGATCGAGCGCCATCAGCAGACAGCCCGCCCACGATGGCGCGGGACTGAATGTTGTAATCCGACCCTTCGGTTCACAATGGCAACTGGCAATCTGCTTACCTGTTACCATCGAGGTCTTCTTCCCGCGGCATCCCATCTCTAAGTCATGGTGTCTGTCCCACACAGGCTGGAGAGAACCGTGAAGCCGTCACAGATCGAGGCCATCGCTGCAGCCGACAACGCGACGGTGGCGATCCTGAATGCCCTGCTAACGTACTTGGAGAAACATGGCGTCGTGCGGCGCGAGGACTTCGCCGCCTTCCTGGCAGCCTCGGTAGAAGGCTGGCGAGCGGAAGGGGCCGATGAAAAGCTGATGCGGCTGGTTGAGATCAAGGCCAGGGGCATGGCGCTCGAGCCGCCACCCAGCGTCCAGAACTGACGCCGACCTCGTCCGAGATCCGTGACTGCGAGCGAGTAAGGCAGCGTGACAGCGCACGTGTCACCAAGCATCACATCCGCGTTTGTCACGCTGTTCGCCACGATCGGACCGATCGAGACGGCGGTGCTGTTTGCGAGT
>NZ_JBAWTG010000427.1:0-909 GCF_037106235.1 Methylobacterium nigriterrae
TAGGCTGGCGCTGTTTCCTGCAAGAGACACCGCCATGTCCCCCCTGCCCACCCGCTTCGCCGGGATCATCCTGGCGTTCGCGCCGCTGTTCGTCCATCGCTCGTGGTGCCATGCCCAGCTTCTGCTGATTGGCGCGATCCTGCTCCCGGGTCAACGCACCGTGACGAACGTGCTGCGCATCACCGCTCATGCGCGCGACCGGCACTTCGTCAACGTTCACCGCGTGCTCAGCCGCGCCGCCTGGTGCCCCCGGACCGGCAGCCACATCCTGCTCGGGATGTTGATCGCGGCGTTTGTGCCGCGCGGTCCGGTCATCCTGGCGCTCGACGACACGATCGAGCGCCGCCGTGGCAAGCGCATCGCGGCCAAAGGCATCTACCGCGACCCGGTGCGCTCTTCCGATGGCCACTTCGTCAAGGCAAGCGGGCTGCGCTGGATGAGTCTGATGCTGCTCGCCCCGATCCCGTGGGCTGGACGGGTCTGGGCCCTGCCGTTCCTGACTGCGTTGGTGCCATCCGAGCGCGCCTGCCGCGAGCGGGGCCGTCGCCACAAGTCCTTGCTCGAGGTGGGCCGCCAACTTGTCCTTCAGGCCCGCCGCTGGCTGCCGGGCCGCGACCTGGTGCTGGTCGGCGACAGCGGCTTCTCGGCTCTGCTGTTCCTCGACGCGATCCACCGCGGCGGTGTCACGGCGATCACCCGCCTGCGGCTCGACGCGGCGCTCTACGAGCCTGCCCCGCCACGGCTGCCCGGCACGATCGGACGTCCCCGCACCAAGGGCGCCAGGCTGCCAAACCTATCCGACGTGCTCACGGCCCCGCGCACGAGGTGGCAGATGACCGTCATGCCCGGCTGGTATGGAGCGGGTGAGCGCACCATCGAGATCGCCACTGCGACCGCAGTTTGGCGGCA
>NZ_JBAWTG010000428.1:0-904 GCF_037106235.1 Methylobacterium nigriterrae
GGCTGCCACGGCCAGGGCGCGCGCCACGTCGCCTGGGCCCAGGCGCGTCAAGCCTGGTGGCGCCAGGGCGGGAGCGAGGACCCGGACAAGGGGTTGCTGGTCCGCTTCGACGAGCGGCGCGATCGCGCCTGGCCGATTGATCCCGCGACCGGTAACCCGACCCGTGCCGCCGCGGCGCCCGCGCTGCGCAAGGAGGTCGAGACGTGCGGGCTCTGTCACGCGCGCCGCGGCATGCTCTCCGAGGATTGGGTCCCGGGGCGGTGGCTGTCGGACACGCATCAAGTCGCGCCGCTCGCGCGCGGGCTCTACCACGCAGACGGACAGATGCTCGGCGAGGTCTACAATTACGGCCCGTTCAAGCAGAGCCGGATGTTCGCGGCAGGCGTGACCTGCAGCGACTGCCATGAGCCGCACCGGGCGACGCTCCGGCTCCCGGGAGACGGCGTCTGCCTGCAATGTCACGCGACGGCCCGTTACGCGGCCGCGGCGCATCACCGCCACGCGGGCGTCGCTCCGCCGCTTGCCTGCGCCTCCTGCCACATGCCGACCCGCACCGAGATGGTGATCGACCCCCGGCACGATCACAGCCTGCGCATCCCGCGGCCGGATCTCTCGGCGCGGCTCGGCACGCCAAACGCCTGCAACGACTGCCATGCCGACAAGCCGGCGAGTTGGGCGGCCGCGGCCGTCGAGCGCTGGCACGGCCCGGACCGGAAAGGTTTCCAGCGCTACGGCGAGGCGTTTCAGGCGGGATGGGCGGACCGGCCGGAGGCCGCGGCGCTGCTGGCGGCGGTGGCATCGGATCCGCTCACGCCCGCCTTCGCACGCGGCAGCGCGCTGAGCGAGCTCGCCTCGCGTCTCTCGGCGGCGAACCTCGATCTCGCCCGCAAGGGCCTCGCCGATC
>NZ_JBAWTG010000429.1:0-898 GCF_037106235.1 Methylobacterium nigriterrae
CGAGGCTCAAGGAGGCGCCGAGCAGGACGACGGCAAGCTCGAGGAGTTGCTTGGCGCTGAAGGCGATGCCGGCCCGCCAGCGCGGACTGGGCTCCCAGACGGTGCGCAGCGCCATGCCGAGCAGGATCGCGACGACGAGCGCCTCGATGTAGGGATGCTCGAAGGCGCGCTCCTCGAGGTTCTGGACGCCCAGCGAGACGAGCGTCACGGCCGCGCACAGGGCGATGCCGGGCAGGAGGCCGTTCAGGCGGGCGCGCAGTGGTGTAACCCTGCGGGTGAGTTTGGACCTGGACGTCACGATCCGGCGCTCCACCGGTTCCGCCGCCGCCCCGTTCGGAGTCCGGCGGGGCGCGAGCGGCTCCGCCGAGGGCGCCGGGGCTGCGTCGAGCCGTTGCCGATCGATCGCGTGGCAGCCTCTCATACCGTCCCCGGTTGATCCCTTCGGTTCGGCGTTGAGCGTCCCAGCCTCGACCTCATCCTGAGGTGCCGCGTCAGCGGCCTCGAAGGAGGGATCCAGCGGCCCCTGCGCTCCCTGGAACCCTCCTTCGAGGCCTCCGCTGCGCTGCGGCACCTCAGGATGAGGGGGAAGGTGGGACACCGCACCAGCACCGAAGGGATCGCGCGGACGTCGTATCATACGGGCTGGGTGCGGGTCAGACCGGCCGCGGCTTCCCGCTCGGTCGCCAGGAGGGTGCCGCGGCGCGCGGCCCGCCCGATCCACATCGCCGACAGGGCGCTGATCAGGCCGGCGAGCGCGCAATACACGCAGACGAGCCAGGGGCTGCCCCCGCCCGAATATTGCAGGAGGGCCGTGGCCACGATCGGCGTGAGCCCGCTCGCGAAGATTCCGGAGAATTGATAGACGAAGGAGATGCCGGTGTAGCGCACCCGTGCGGGA
>NZ_JBAWTG010000430.1:0-896 GCF_037106235.1 Methylobacterium nigriterrae
TGCCCTCATCGGTGAAGCGGGCGAACAGATCCCGCACCACCGCCGCCTCCGCCTCGTCCAGACGAACACCGGCCGGATCCCGCGGACGGTCAGGGTCAAGCCGGTAGCCATAGGGGGGCTGGGTCCAGGGCAGCAGGGTTCCGGAACGCAGCTTGCGCAGCCGGCCCCGGCGCATGCGCTCCGTGATCAGGGTGCGCTCGTACTCCGCGACAGCACCACGGATCTGCAGCAGCAACTGGTCATGAGGATCCCGGCTCATCGGTCGATCCAGGAACACGACCTCGGCACCGTACTTCTCCAACTCCTCAACGAGCAGCACCTGGTGGACGAAGTTGCGGGCCAACCGGTCCGGCGCGGTGATCAGGATCCGGTCGAGTCGGGCCGTCGCGACAGCATCACGCAAGCGCTCAAGCCCAGGACGCCGGAGATGGGCGCCGCTGTAGCCGTCATCGCGAAACACCCGCTCAGGCTGCAGGGACCATCCCTGCGCCTGAGCATGGGCGAACAGGCGCTCCAGCTGCTGCTCAGTCGTCTGGAACTGAGCCTGGCGTTGGGTCGAGACCCGGGCGTAGACGGCTATCTGCACGACGGCGTTCCTCCGCGAGATCCAGCGGAGCGCGGTTCGGGCTGGCCGGGGTTGGACCGGCGGCCATCAGCAGAAGCAGCTGGTAGGCTCGATCCCATCGGCGTTGGGCCGCCGGGTGGCTGACCACCTGACGACCAACCGTCCAGGGCTGCCGTTTCATGACCCACTCCGAGAGGGCAAGACCCTCCCGAAACAGCAGGCTGACTGACCCCGGCTGGGCGACCCGTGCCCCGGGGACCTCGCCGCCAGGACAGCGCAAGCCGTCCCTCGCGCGTCAGGCAGAATTTGTCGCTTGTGAACAGGCCATCTA
>NZ_JBAWTG010000431.1:0-878 GCF_037106235.1 Methylobacterium nigriterrae
CGCTCATCCGTACGGTGCAGAGATGCTGCCCATCGGCTGAGCGAACCACAGCAGCGAGGGCAGCTTCGTGCTCACCGACCGTGATCACCCGGGCAAGCTCGAGCAGCATCGCCATGGCATGATCCCGCGCGCTCAGATCGTCGCGAAATACGAGCCCTTCCGTGTCTGCCTGAAGCCGCGATCCGCGAACGCTGTCGATGAAGTAGCGCGGCATGATGCTATCCTCTTCGCCACAGGAGGGCGCGCCGGCCGGCAATCATCGCGCCGCTCAAAGCCTCGGTGAAACAACGGCCGGCGTCCTGCGGCAGCCCAGCATGAGATCGCCGGTTCGATCGAGCGACCCGTTCGGCTCAGTCTGAGGACAGCCCTGCTGAACCAAAGTGGTCTCCCAGCGATAAGTGACTGCGCATGCGCCCCGTTCCAACCAGCAGGTCCGCCCTGCCACGGAGCAGTTCGACGATGGTCAGCCTCCTCTCGCAGGCGACGGCATTTGCTCTCCGTCTGTCCGGGAGGCGCAGGACGTTCGCCAGCGAGAACGCCCTCGCCAAACAGGTGAGACGCGACCGCAGCAAGGGGCCGACGAGGCCTTCCCGCTCCATGCAGCGCAGGTTCGACCTCGCCATCGAGCGGCGCAATGGGCACGAGGTCTACACCGTCAGGCCAAGAGCCGCGCCGCCTACCGGGACCGTGATCTATCTTCACGGCGGTGCCTACGTGGCCGACATCGTCCGGGAGCACTGGCGCTTCATCGCGCGCATGGCGGATCGGCTCGGTATGACGTTTATCGTGCCGCTCTACCCGCTTGCGCCGGAGAACGATTGCTTGGTCGTGATCTCGTTCGTGCTCGGCGTCTATCGCGACGTCCTTGCGAGCCAGGG
>NZ_JBAWTG010000432.1:0-875 GCF_037106235.1 Methylobacterium nigriterrae
CGCGGCAGCGCTGATCACGGCATCAGCTTCGTCCTGGCCGAGGCCGAGTGCCTGCCGGAGGCCATGCTCCGGGAAGGCTTGGCGCCCGTCATGACGAGGCTCGTGAGCAGGTTGCTGTGCGAGCGCAACGCCAGTTGCCAGACCGCCGAGGCGTGAGACCCGCGGCAGCCTGTTTGCAAACCGGCCAGCACCTGAAGCCGAAGGGTCCCCCTATCGTCAAAAACGACCGGTTCCGAGCCTAACGGTCAGAACGGCTTGTAGAGCGCCGAAACAGGCTCCTTCCCGGTTCGAAACAGGCCTTTAAGGCCGAGTCTCGTTACCTGACGCTCGCGACGAGAAACGAGATCACCGTATGGGCTCGGCTACGACCGCGCTTCCACCCTCGATCAGAGACACGGGTAACAAACCGTCAGGCTTGGCCGCAGCTTATCGCAGGATCTGGGGGATCCATCGGGCGCGCTCGAGTGGGCCCTATGGGCCAGAGTACGGCCCAAGGCACAGGTTCCCCAGCGCCATCCTCCGAAACAACCTGAGCCATCGCCGCCGGTGTTCAGGCCGATCGTGGAGCAGGTGACAGCGCTGGCAGAAGGCCGCGAGATTGCGCTCGGCATTGTTGCTGGTGTCGTGATCGCGGTGGGCTGCGGTCAGCACCACCCGCGTCGTGCGCACCTGTCCGAGCAGGTTATCCGCGCCGACGGCCACACAGAGTGCTCGTTCACGGTGAAGCTCGCCCGCCAATCAGACGACGTCGGGACAGACCCACCGCATCTTAGCTGGCTAGGCTGTGGTGAGGATTTAAGATTTGGGTCTACCGGGTCGAGGCGAGATCTGATTCAAGGCTGCTTTTTGGGAGAGCTGCCTTGTCATTCCAGCCT
>NZ_JBAWTG010000433.1:0-870 GCF_037106235.1 Methylobacterium nigriterrae
TGGTGAGGATTTAAGATTTGGGTCTACCGGGTCGAGGCGAGATCTGATTCAAGGCTGCTTTTTGGGAGAGCTGCCTTGTCATTCCAGCCTGACCCGGACGCTTTGACGGATGAGCAGTGGGCTCGCCTCGCGCCGCTGATGCCGGGCGGCTGCAAAGGCAAGCGCGGCCCGCGCACGAACAACCGCCTGTTCCTCGACGCCCTGATCTGGATGACGCGCGCCGGCGGGCGCTGGAAGGATCTGCCCGAACGCTTCGGCAAGACCGGAACGGTCAAGCGGCGCTATTACGACTGGATGGCCCGCGGCGTTCTCACCGACATCCTGGCTGCCCTGGCCGAGGAGGCGGATCTGGAATGGGTCTGCCTCGATGCCACTGTCGTGCGCGCGCATGCCCAAGCGGCGGGCGCGCGACGGGAAAAGGGGGATTTGATGCCCAGGGCCTGGGTCGCTCCCGCGGCGGCCTGAGCACCAAGATCCATCTGGTGTGCGATGCGCTCGGGAACCCGGTGCGCCTGCTGGCCGGACCGGGTCAGCAGGGCGAGGTGCTGCGCGCGGCCGAGTTGATCGAGGGGCTCGCCTGCGGCCATGTCATCGCCGACCGCGCCTACGATGCCGAGCATTTCCACGACACCGTCTTGGAGGCTGATGCGGTCCCAGTGGTCCCGCCACGGCCCAACCGGCGCCGGCCTCACGCGTACGATCGCATCCTCTACAAGGAGCGCAATCTGGTGGAGCGTTGCTTTGCCAAGCTCAAACAGTTCCGGCGCGTCGCAACCCGCTACGACAAGCTGCTCCTCAACTTCATAGGATTCGTCACCCTCGCAGCCATCAGCATCTGGCTCAGATAGTTAAATCCTCACCACAGCCTAG
>NZ_JBAWTG010000434.1:0-857 GCF_037106235.1 Methylobacterium nigriterrae
CGGGCCGGCGGGCGCGATCTCAGGGCGGTGTTCCAATAGGGCTTGCCCCAATGGACCGCTCCAAACAGCACGCCATGCATGGAAAACGACGGTTTCCCAGGCACTTAAACCTGTTAGGTTTGTGTGTCTGGAAATCAAAATGCCGAGCGATCTCGCCCCTTCCGCACGGATTGAGTGTTATGGAGCCGCCCAGTTCGCAGAAGGGCCATTATGGAAACGGGCCGGGGAGCGCCCCCTCACAAGGCTCAACCCAGCCCGCCGCAACGCTATCGCTGAGCGACCGCGTGCATCAGCAGTGAACCACAACCCAGCAATAATCCAACTGCTGGTTGTGTTAAGGGTTACCACTGCTTCCGGTAGTGGCGCACTGCTCAAGGCAGCGTGAGTTTGCAGGACAAGAGGTCACCGACCGCAACACGCGCTGTGAGGGGGCGAGAAAGGCGCGCGTGCGGCCGGTGCCTGCCACTCAGCTGATAGCCAAAGCGCGCTACGATGCTGCGCCCGATTGTTGGTGCTGGCAACTGCTGAGACCGAACTGGGGCCTCGCATACGCGCGAGGCCGCGGAATTCGCATAATCAGCGCCGTGCGCCATGTACGATCCCTTCGCTGTCGCCCTGCTGGCTCTAGAGTGCGGATTGGACCGGCGACTGGCGCAGCAGTTCGGGTTGATCGCTCTCCTCTTCGGGCGGTGGTGCGTAGTAGAGATCCAGCGCTTTCCAGAAGGCGTCGCGCTCCTCCTGTGTCCGGCGGTCCAAAACAGTCTCCAGTTCAGCGCGGCCTGCCCGCGAGGCTTCCTCGTGCTGGCCTGGATCCAGCAGGTCTAGAAGCCCAGCCATAGCGATCTCCCTAGGTGCGT
>NZ_JBAWTG010000435.1:0-856 GCF_037106235.1 Methylobacterium nigriterrae
GAAGGGCGTCTTGGCGACCTGCTCGACCGTCACCTGCTGCGGCCCGCTCGGCCGCACCAGGAAGGCCTGGCCCGGATCCGAGACCGTGAACAGCAGGCGGCCGGGATCGTCGCGATCGTAGACCTCGAAGCGGCCGGTATGCCCGTCGGGCTCCGTCATCACCGAGAACCGGGTCGTGCCGTTGTCGGCGTCGATCTGCACGTGGACCGCGGTGCCGCGGATGCCCATGGTCGCCACCGGCGTGCCGACCTTCATGTCGCCGGTCTTGGCGACCTGCCCGGCCACGAAGGTGATCGAGCCCTGCACGAGGCTGAACAGGGCGGAGTTGGCCTCGCCATCGGCCTTGTAGACCATGTCGTTCAGCAGCATCCGCGCGCTGGCGGAGAGGCTGAACAGCGTCCCGTCGAGGAAGGCGATGGCGAGCGCGGCGCCGCGCTCGGTCTGGACCACGTCGCCCTTGTAGACGAGGTCGCCGGGCTGGAGCGCGACCGTGACGCCGTTGCGCACGAGCGTGGCGCTGCCGGTGACCGTCTGCACGCGCCCGATCGCCGCCGCGGCGTCGGAGACAGGGCCCGCCCCGTTCTGCGCCTGCGCCTGGATCGCGATCGAGCGGCTCAGGCCCTCGATCACGGCATCGGGCAGCGATGCGCCGTTCGGCGCGACGAGCTTCGGGCGCTGGGCGAGGCCGAAGTACTCGTGGACGACGAGGCGATGGGCGGCGTCGCTGATCACGAGATCGGCGCCGACGCGCTCGTAATGGCCCTGGAACAGGAGCGCGGCGTCCTCGACCCGGATCGTGGCCCCGGCCTCGGCCGAGACCTCGCGCGCCGCCCCCAGGCCGAAGCTCGGTCCGAGA
>NZ_JBAWTG010000436.1:0-849 GCF_037106235.1 Methylobacterium nigriterrae
GTCTAACAAAACCACCGTTCGATGAAGCGCCAGACGATGAGGGCTGCGGCCAGTGTCGTGAAGGCGAGGTGGATGTCGCGGCGTCGCTCGTAGCGGATGGCGAGGCGGCGGAACTGGGCAAACCAGGCCAGCGTCCGCTCGACGACCCACCTGTGACGCCCCAGACGCTGGCTGCTCTCAATCCCGCGGCGGGCGATGCGGTGCTGGATGCGGCGTCGGGTGAGGGCTCGACGGCAACGGCGATGGTCGTAGGCCTTGTCGGCGTGCAATCGGGAGGGGCGTCTGCGCGGCGGTCCCCAGCACTGGCGGATCGGCGGGACGGCATCCACGACCTCCTCCAGCATCCGGCTGTCGTGCACGTTGGCCCCCGTGAGCTTCAGCGCGAGGGGGATGCCCTGCGCATCGGTGAGGACGTGGCGCTTCGTGCCCGGCTTGCCCCGGTCGGTCGGGTTCGGGCCCGTCGCCGAGCCCCCCTTTGGCGGCAATCGAGGCGCTGTCGAGGGAGGCCCTGCTGAAGTCGATGCCGTTCCGGCGCCCAAGCCGATCGAGTAGCGCCTGCTGCAGGCGATCCCACACCCCGGCTCTCTGCCAGTCACGTAAGCGCCGCCAGCAGGTCATGCCCGAGCCGCAGCCCATCTCCCGGGGCAGCAACTCCCACGGCGTGCCCGAGCGCAGCACGAACAGAATGCCCGTCAGCGCGGCGCGATCGGACGTTCGGGGGCGACCGCCCTTGGGCTTGGCCGGTTCAGGCGGCAGCAGCGGTGCGATCTCGGCCCACAGGCCATCAGGAAGGAGCGGTCTCGCCATCTCCTCTCAACGCACCACCGCCGGTTTTGTTAGACGCTCTTA
>NZ_JBAWTG010000437.1:0-846 GCF_037106235.1 Methylobacterium nigriterrae
TACGGCCTGTTAGCTCTTGAGCCAGTCGAGCGCAGCCGCGAGGGCGAGAACGCCCATGAAGCTTGAGGCGGTCTTCTCGTAGCGCGTTGCAATGGCACGCCATTCCTTCAGCCGAGCCCAGAGGCGCTCGACCTGGTTGCGGTTGTTGTAGATCCAGTCTGGGCAGGCGACCGGGGCCTCGTTGCGCTTCGGCGGGATCGCGGGCCGGGCACCCAGGTTCCAGATATGCTCGCGAAAGGCGTGGCTGGCATAGCCGCGGTCGGCCACCACCCACTTCGGCACGCCCGGCAGACGGTTCAGCAGCGGGATGGCATGCGGGAGTTCATGCGCCTGACCGGGAGCCAAAATGAAAGCGACCGCTCGTCCGAGCCCGTCGGCAATCACGCAAGCCTTGCTGCCAAAGCCACCGCGCGAGCGGCCCAGCGCCTCACGCCTGTCCCGCTCAGCTTGTGTGCCCCCTTTCGGCGGGCTCCCGCCGCCTTTTGATGTGCGCGGATGCTGGTGCCATCCAAGAACGTCATTCCGAGTTGCACACCCGCCTCTTGGGCGAGGTGGAGCAGGCGCTCCCAGACACCCAGATGCGCCCAGCGGATGAAGGTCTGAGCCGCCCGCGCCCAGGGACCGAGGTCAGGAGGGATGGCGCGCCACTTGGCTCCATTCTGATGCCGCCAGACGATGGCCGAGATCGTGCGGCGCAGATCCTGCGGCGGGGTCTTGCCCCTGGGCCGACACGCCTCGATCAGGGGCTCCAGCTTTCTCCATTCCACGTCGTCCAGCATCGCTCCTCCCAGTCAGGAGGAGCAAAACGCCCGCAAACGGAACACGTTCAAGGCCGAACAGGCCGTA
>NZ_JBAWTG010000438.1:0-835 GCF_037106235.1 Methylobacterium nigriterrae
CTTCATCGCGGCGAGCCTGCCGCTCTTCTTCATGGTCGGCGTGTCCTGGCCGGTCGAGGCGATCCCCGCAGCGATCCGCTCGCTGAGCCGGATCTTTCCCAGCACCTCCGCGATCGACGGTCTCGTCCGCATCAACCAGATGGGCGCAACCGTCCACGACGTCAGGCACGATTGGCTGACCCTCTGGGCTCTGACCGGGTTCTACGGGCTCCTCGCAATCCTGGCGGCACGAGTGGCAAACAGAGGGGTGGCCAGCGATGCGCGGTAAAGCGACGTTGCCTGTCCTTGCGGGCGCGACGATTGCCGTCGCCGTCGCGGCGGCGGCCTATCTCTGGTGGCCCCGGAGCGAGACCGCGCCGCTGCCATCCCCGGGTGTCGTGCACTGGACCGAGATCCGCATCGCCCCCGAGACGAGCGGCCGGCTCGCGTCGTTCCGGGTGACGGCCGGACAGCCGGTGCGGCAGGGAGACGTGCTGGCGGTGCTGAACAGCCCCGAACTCGCGGCGGCGGTTCAGGAGGCGAGAGCCAACGCCGCCGCCGCGCAGGCTGACTTGGCCAATGTCCTCGCGGGGGTGCGCAAGGAGGAGGTCGATACGGCGGCACAGAACGTCCGTATCGCCGAGGCGAACCTCCTCCTCGCGCGCCAGCAACATGAACGCGTCACGACGCTCGCGTCCCATGATTACGCCAGCAAACAGCAGCTCGACGAGAGCACGGCCGCCCTCGGCAAGGCCGAGTCCGCCCTCAGCCTGATGCAGGCGACTTTTGCTCAGCAGAGGGCCGGTCCGACCAGCGAGGAGCGCGACATCGCGAAGGCCAAGGTCGAGCTCGCGAA
>NZ_JBAWTG010000439.1:0-830 GCF_037106235.1 Methylobacterium nigriterrae
TCTGGGAGCCCAGTCCGCGCTGGCGGGCCGGCATCGCCTTCAGCGCCAAGCAACTCCTCGAGCTTGCCGTCGTCCTGCTCGGCGCCTCCTTGAGCCTCGGGGCGATCCTGGCCTCCGGGCCGCTGCTCCTCGCCGCCATCGTCCTGACCGTGGCGGTTACCATCGGGGCGAGCTTCGGGATCAGCCGCCTGCTCGGCCTTCCGACCAAGATCTCGATCCTGATCGCGTGCGGCAACTCGATCTGCGGGAACTCGGCGATCGCGGCCGTGGCCCCGGTGATCGGCGCGGATAGCGACGACGTCGCCTCCTCGATCTCGTTCACGGCGATCCTCGGCGTCCTGATGGTGCTCGGCCTGCCGCTCCTGATCCCGCTGCTCGACCTCTCGGCAACGCAGTACGGCATCCTCGCGGGGCTCACCGTCTACGCCGTGCCGCAGGTTCTGGCTGCGACGGTGCCGGCCGGGCTCGTCAGCACGCAGATCGGCACGCTCGTCAAGCTCGTGCGCGTGCTGATGCTGGGCCCTGTCGTACTGGTGCTGTCGCTGGTCGCGGCGCGTCGGCGCACGGACGCACAGGGCCAGGCGCGCCGCCTCAATCTCCTCAAGCTGGTTCCCTGGTTCATCCTCGGCTTCCTGGCCCTCGCAGCCCTGCGCTCCTTCGGCCTTGTGCCCGACCTCGCACTGGGACCGATAGCAAAGGCCGCAGGGTTTCTGACCGTGGTCTCGATGGCCGCGCTCGGCCTCGGCGTCGACGTGCGCGTGATCGGCCGCGTCGGCGGCCGGGTCACGGCCGCCGTCACGCTGTCACTGGCGGTGCTGCTCGTCATCAGC
>NZ_JBAWTG010000440.1:0-829 GCF_037106235.1 Methylobacterium nigriterrae
TAGTCGTGCCAAGGTTCTGTTTCAGCTGCTCCTCTGTGCGCGCGCCTACCACGATGCTGCAGACTGTGGGACGCGTCAGCAACCAGTTTAGCGCCACCTGTGCCACCAGCTTTCCGGTTTCCTTGGCCACGGCATCGAGTGCGTCCATCACACCGAACAGGTAGGCGTCGGATACCCGCGGCCCGCCCCTCGCTCCGCCCGCGGCGATGCGACCCTGTTGCGCTGCCTGGCCGCGGCGGATCTTGCCGGTGAGCCGCCCCCAGCCGAGCGGACTCCACACCATTAGGCCAACGCCTTGGTCGAGCCCGAGCGGCATCAGCTCCCACTCGTAGTGCCGCCCGGTCAGCGAGTAGTAGCCCTGATAGGCGACGTAGCGCGCGAGCCCAAAGCGCTCCGAGGTCGCGAGCGCCTTCATGAGCTGCCAGCCCGAGAAGTTCGAGGCGCCGATGTAGCCGATCTTGCCCGCGCGGATGAGGTCGTCGAGCGCCCGTAGCGTCTCTTCGACCGGCGTCAGCGCGTCGAATCCGTGCATGAAGTAGACGTCGATGTGGTCGGTGCCGAGCCGTTTCAGGCTGGCCTCGCAGGCGCGGATCAGGTGATAGCGCGAGGAGCCGACGCCGTTGGCATCCTCGCCGCAGCGGAACGTTGCCTTGGTGGAGATCAGCGCCCGCGTGCGTCTACCCTTGAGCGCCTGCCCGAGGATCTCCTCCGCGGCGCCCTCCGAGTACATGTCGGCCGTATCGAAGAAGTTGGCGCCCGCCTCGAGACAGAGATCGACGAGGCGCTCCGCCTCGGCGGCATCCGTCCGCCCCCAGCGCTCAAAGAACTC
>NZ_JBAWTG010000441.1:0-824 GCF_037106235.1 Methylobacterium nigriterrae
ACCGAGCTGCAGGCAACAGCCCAGCAGATGACGTCCACGGCCTCCGAGACCGCCAGTCAGTCCACCACCGTGGCGGCTGCCGCAGAAGAGGCGGCCTCCAACGTCAACACCGTCGCAGCTGCGGCCGAGGAGTTGGGCGCCTCCGTGCAGGAGATCGCCCGGCAGGTCGATGGCTCGACCAACCTCGCCCAGGTTGCCGTTGCCGAGGCAGCGCAGACGGCCACCCTGGTGCAGGAGCTGAGCAGCGCGGTGGCCAGGATCGGCGACGTCGTGACGATGATCACGACGATCGCCGGCCAGACGAACCTCTTGGCGCTCAACGCCACGATCGAGGCGGCGCGCGCCGGCGAGGCGGGTCGGGGCTTCGCGGTGGTGGCCGCCGAGGTCAAGGAGCTGGCCAACCAGACCGCTAAGGCCACGGAGGAGATCTCGAGTCAGATCGCCCGCATCCAGGGCTCGACCGGTCAGGCGGTCAGCGCGATCGGCTCGATCGCGGCGCGCATCCAGGAGATCAGCGGGGTGGCAACCACGATCGCAGCAGCGGTGGAGGAGCAGGGCGCCGCCACGCAGGAGATCGTGCGCAACGTCAGCCAAGCCGCTCAAGGCACGGGCGAGGTGACGAGCAACATCTCGGGCGTGGCGCAGGCGGCCGAGGAGACGGGCGCGGCGGCGAGCCAGGTGCTCGGTGCGGCCTCCGAGCTGTCGCGGCAGTCCGAGCATCTCTCGGCCGAGGTGAGCCGCTTCTTGGCAACCGTGCGTGCCGCATAAGCAGCCTGCAAGCCACTCTCACCCTCATCGTCGTTGAGCTACAACCCCGCCCTCAT
>NZ_JBAWTG010000442.1:0-823 GCF_037106235.1 Methylobacterium nigriterrae
CTGTGATGTCGTGTCGCCAGAGCCACCGACCGAAACGGCGCTTCGTCTTACCCCGCCCCTGGGCCTACGTCCTCTGCCAAGCCGCATGATCGGCCAAAGTCGAGGTTAGGACAGCTGCCAAAAGGCAATCTATGCCATACTTGGCAGAGATCGAATTGGCAGATGGCTGCTGCAAAGCTTGGAACCCTGTTGCATCGACCACGATTTTTTATTTGGAGTTCCACTCCGCCGCGAAACGAACCTCGGAGGTGAAGCTATGCAGCATCACGGACAGCCCGATGGTGAGGTATCGCCGTCGGACTGGACGGTATCATAGGTTCTAGCGCGATCGCGCACCTGGAGGCGGGACAATGTCCCGCCTTTCGCTTGTGTCGAGACCAAGGGCCGGCAACCTGCCCATGCAGGAAGCGGCGTGGCTGATGTGCCCTGCGTGGCGTGGATGAGAGCCTTCGGACAGCGTCTGGAGAGCCGTTTCTCCATTCCATAATGGCCCTTACGCGAATTATTCGAGGGCTCGCGCGCGCGAAAACGGGCTTATGGAACCGGCATTCGCTTGGGTCGGCTTGCCCGCCGCAAACTCGCCCGCCGGAGATCCCGGCGGGTTTTTGTCGAATGCGGCCAATCAGGAAAGCTTCGCCGCGGTGCCAACCGAAGATTTCATTGTGATGCTGATCACAGTGCCGGCCGAAGATCCGTGCTTTTTACCGCCTCGACTGCTGAGGCCCCGGTGAACTCCGGCACAATCTGGGCGGTCTGCAATCATCCTTTCGCAACCTGGATATTCCCGAATGACGACTGATCATTTGGGCAATAATCCGCGCAG
>NZ_JBAWTG010000443.1:0-819 GCF_037106235.1 Methylobacterium nigriterrae
CGCCGAGGCCGAAGCACGCTACTATGCACAAGCCGAGGTCCGAGCCTTGGCTGCCTGATCCAAACCAAACAGCCTCCGAAATTCCCGGAGCGGTTCAAGTCTCTCCACTCTGCAGGCCACTACCATATGGAGACATACTAGGCTCCGGACTCACAACCAGTAGCTGACAGTGGCGGCGAGGCAGACGGCAGCAAGGTAGTTGATGGCTAAGCGGTCGTAGCGGGTAGCGATGCGGCGGAAGTCTTTGAGGCGGCCGAACATCCGCTCGATGGCGTTGCGGCCGCGGTAGAGCACGGGCGAGAAGCACGGCTTCCAGCGCCTGTTCGCCTTGGGCGGGATGTTGGGGGCGGCTCCCATCGCCTCGATCTGCCGCCGGATGGCGTCGCTGTCGTAACCTTTGTCGGCCAGTAGGAGTCGGCAGGCAGGCAGGCGCTCCAAGAGGATTGCCCCGGCCTTGCAGTCGGCCACCTGTCCGCCGGTCGGCAGGAAGGCGAGCGGGCGGCAGAAGCGGTCCGTGAGCGCATGGATCTTGGTCGTGCGTCCGCCCCGCGAGCAGCCGATGGCTTGGTTCTGCTCCCCCCTTTCCCTCCCGAGGCGCAGCGGTGCGCCTTCACGGCCGAGGAATCGATCAGCACCTGCGTCGGCGGTCCGCCAGCTTGGGCGAGCGTCTCGAACAGTCCGACCCAGACGCCCTTGGCTGCCCAGCGCACGAAGCGGTTGTAGATGGCCTGTTCACAAGCGACAAATTCTGCCTGACGCGCGAGGGACGGCTTGCGCTGTCCTGGCGGCGAGGTCCCCGGGGCACGGGTCGCCCAGCCG
>NZ_JBAWTG010000444.1:0-806 GCF_037106235.1 Methylobacterium nigriterrae
CAGCGCCTCCACTCAGCCCTCGGGTACCGTACGCCTGAGCAGGCCGAGCAGCGCTGGGCAACGTAACCTCCGTGTCCACAAAAACGGGGGAGGATCACTCCTGCCCATTGGGAGGGAGCGACGCTTTTGCGGCTGCGCCAGTCCTTAGAGCGGCCGTGCACCGGCGTTCGATGCGCGGCGTTGATGGGAGCGGCGCCTCAGGCCTTGGCCGGCTGGGCCAGCTTGGCGAGTTCCTGCACCTGCGCCTGCAAGGTGGAGAACTGGCTGCGAGCGAACTCGGCCTGGAGTTCGACGGCATCCTTGAGGCTGCGCGCCCGCACCAGCTTGTGGGCATGGTCGAAACCGGCCGTGATGTTCTGCTCGGTGAGCTCGAGGCCACGAGCGAGAACAGCCTTACCACTGCTGTGGGCGGCGTCAGCCGAGCTTTGCACGGTAACCGAAGCCTTGCGGGCGTTCTCGATCACGACACCGAAGGCGCCACGCGCTTGCTCGACGCTCTTCTCGGCGAACGTGCGCAGCTCGGACGCGATCTGATTGGGCTGGGTCTTGCTCATGGACGTCTCCTAGTGGCCGCCAAACGAAGCGGCCGCTTGTGCGTTGCACGCTCCTATGTTGCCTCGCACAATCGACGTCAAGAAAAGGGCTTCGTCAGTGCGGAATGGAACCCTGCTGGCGAGGCGAGTTGGGTTGCGCATTGCACAAACGCTCCTAGAGCTGTTCCCGGTCAGGTAGCGACGGCCAAGTCGTTTTCGTAGCCGGCTGCGGCGAGGTAGTTGCGGCACTCCTGCGGAGTGAAGCGCGTGAAG
>NZ_JBAWTG010000445.1:0-794 GCF_037106235.1 Methylobacterium nigriterrae
GGCCTGCGCCGACGCGTAGACCGCGTCCCAGGTGCCCGCCCGGATCGGCGTCGAGGTGTCGGCCATGTAGAGGCCCGCAAGGCCGAGCATGCCGACGGGCGCCCGGTGCATCTGCGGCCGCGCGAAGTGCCCCGTCAGGACCTCCTCCCCGATCCCCGGCATCTCGCCGCGCCGCGCCCAGGCCTCCCGCAGGAAGGCGAGGTAGGCGCCGTCGTGCACGGAGAGGATCGGGTCGGCTCCCCGATCGGGAGCCTCGGCGAGGCTGTGTCCGGCTGCCGCAACCGCGTCGCGCAGGACGCGGTAGCGCGCAGCCTGCTCCGGGTGCGGGATCAGGGTGCCCCGCCGGAAGAACTGCGCGGGGTCGTGCCGGAGGACGTTCGGGTGATGGAAGATCCGCATGTCCTGATGTCCTCTCGCCGAGCGGCGGCCGGGGAAGCGGTGCCGGCAATCGAGCGAGCGCCGCCGCCCCCGGCGGGCGCGTCGGGCCGGCAAGGCCGCTCAAGGATGGGCGCCAATCCCGTCATCGCCATTGACATGCCCTCAGATTATCATTTTAATCGAACGAAACGTACCGTTTTTCGAGACATGTCTCGAAACGAAAGCGAATATCGAGGATACGCGATCGGACCGGGGAGGCGGCGATGGAGCGCGCGCACTTCGACTACGTCGTCGTCGGCGGTGGAACGGCCGGGTGTGTGCTCGCCAACCGCCTCACCGAGGACGGCCGCCACCGCGTGCTTCTGCTGGAGGCCGGTCCCCGCGATCGCTCGCCCTGGATCCATCTTCCCATCGGG
>NZ_JBAWTG010000446.1:0-786 GCF_037106235.1 Methylobacterium nigriterrae
TGCCATCGCAACCCGCTACGAGAAGACAGCTTCAAGCTTCATGGGCGTTCTCTCGCTCGCAGCCGCTCTGGACTGGCTCAAGAGCTAACAGGCCGTAGTATCCGCGCCGAAGGCAAAAAGCCGCCGCAGGAAGCTCTCGACGCCCTCGCTCGCCATGTCCTCAACAGCCGGCCGATCCTCAGGACCAAGCACCGCCGTGCCGAGGAGGTCCCGATCGCGGAAGTGATCGAGATCTACCTCAAGGACTGCGCCCCGCACCAAGCTGTGCCGGCCCAGGTCGCGCAACGCTGCCGGAAGCTGCTGGAATGGTGGGGCGAGCGACCCCTATCCGATGTCACCGGGGCGACCTGCCGAGATTACGCCGCCCACCGCGCGAAGCCCGTTGCCCGGCGCGAGCTTGCGGATCTCCGCGCCGCAATCAACCACCACCGCCGTGAGGGTCTATGCCGTGAGGTCGTCGAAGTCGCGTTGCCGCCACCCAGTAGCCCACGCTCCCGCTGGCTGACCCGGTCCGAGGCCGCCCGGCTGATCTGGCACTGCTGGCGCTTCCGGGAGGTCCATCAGAATCCTTTCCGCTATCGCTACAGCCGGCGCCACATCGCCCGCTTCATCTTGGTAGCCCTCTACACCGGCACGCGCGCGGGAGCCGTCTGCGGGGCGTCCCTGGGGCCCGTAGCGGCCGGCGGCTGGTGATCCTCCTCTGAATGAGTGGACACCTCTGCTACGCTCCCATGGGGGCTGGAAGGTGTCTGATGGGGACAACGAAACGAACGTTCACGCCGGAGT
>NZ_JBAWTG010000447.1:0-776 GCF_037106235.1 Methylobacterium nigriterrae
CCGATGCCGGGGGTCCAGGCGTCCGGCGGGATCATGCCCGGCGCCACGTAGGCGAAGTAGAGCGCGTCGAGCTGCGTCCAGAGGACATTGCACTTGAAGGTGAGCGCGGCGAGCGCCTGCCGCTGGAGCGCCGGGGTGACGGCGTGCTGCTTCACGTAGTCGAGGGCGAAATCGGCGTCGCGCGGCGCCTGGGTCAGGCGCTTGTCGAAATACGCGAGCGTGTCCTTGGTGATGAAGTCGTAGTTCTTCAGCATCCCGGCCACGCGCTCGGAGATGATGGTCGGCGAGAACATCTCGGTGAGTGAGGAGGCGATGGCCTCGAGCAGCGAGCGCTCGGCGACGAAGTGCACGTAGGCATCGACCGAGAAGCGCGTCGCCGAGAGGATGCCCCTCGTCGAGAGCACGTAATCGCGCTCGAACCCGACGCCCTCCGCGAGCTTCAGCCAGCGCTCGATGCCGCCGTCGCCGGGCGCATCGCCGTCATGGTCGACGATGCGCTGGCGCCAGACGCGGCGCAGCGAGGCATCCGTCATGCGCGCGAGGACGACCGCGTCCTTCACGGGAATCATCGCCTGGTAATAGTAGCGGTTGAGCGCCCAGGCGCGGACCTGATCCTTGTTCAGCTTGCCGTCGTGAAGGAGACGATGGAACGGGTGCAGGTTGTGGTAGCGCTTGGCGCCGATGTCGCGCAGGGCCGCCTCCAGCTCGTCCGGGCTGAGGAGCCGTTGGTTCTCGTCGGCGAGGGGGGTCGGGAAGGCTGCGTTCATGGCGTGTCC
>NZ_JBAWTG010000448.1:0-775 GCF_037106235.1 Methylobacterium nigriterrae
CGCCATCGCCTCGTCGAGGCCGACATCTGCGATCCGCGCGCCGTCGGCGCCGCTTTCGCGGAGTTCGCGCCGCAAGCCGTGATGCATCTGGCCGCCGAGAGCCACGTCGACCGCTCGATCACCGAGCCCGGCGCCTTCATCCGCACCAACGTGATCGGCACGCAGGTGATGCTCGAGGCCGCGCGCGACCACTACGAGCGGCTCGGCGGCTCCGAGCGCGAGCGCTTCCGCTTTCTGCACGTCTCGACCGACGAGGTCTACGGCACGCTGCCGCCCGGCGGCTTCTTCACCGAGGCGAGCCGCTACGATCCGCGCTCGCCCTACTCGGCCTCGAAGGCGGCCTCCGACCACCTGGCGCGGGCCTGGCACGAGACCTACGGCCTGCCCGTGCTGGTGACGAACTGCTCGAACAATTACGGGCCGCGCCACTTTCCCGAGAAGCTGATCCCGCTGATGATCCTCAACGCGCTGGAGGGCAAGGCGCTTCCGGTCTACGGCGACGGCCTCAACGAGCGCGACTGGATCCACGTGGAGGACCACGCGCGGGGCCTCGTCGCGGTGCTGGAGCGCGGCCGCATCGGCCAGACCTACCTGCTCGGCGGCCGCGCGGTGCGCTCCAATCTCAGCGTCGTGACGGCGCTCTGCGCCGCCTTCGACCGGCTCCGGCCCGAGCACGGGCCGCACGAGCGCCTGATCGGCTTCGTGCCCGACCGGCCCGGCCATGACCGGCGCTACGCCATCGACCCGTCCAAGGCGGAAGCCGAGCTCGGCTGGG
>NZ_JBAWTG010000449.1:0-775 GCF_037106235.1 Methylobacterium nigriterrae
ACGATGGAACGGTTGGGCACGGGCGGATCTGGCGGCGGGTCGGGCCGTGAGGGGGGTGAGGGCGTCGGCTTCCGGCCGCTCTACCGGCAGGTCCACGACACGCTGCTGCGGCGGCTGGCCGAGGGGGTCTGGCAGCCGGGCCAGATCCTGCCGAGCGAGGGCGAGCTGGCGCGCGAGCTCGGCGTCAGCCAGGGCACGGTGCGCAAGGCGCTCGATGCGCTCACCGCCGACAGCCTGCTGGTGCGCCGGCAGGGCCGGGGCACCTTCGTGGCCGAGCACGACGACAAGCAGAGCGTGTTCCGCTTCTTCAAGCTGCGCAGCGAGGCCGGCGGCGAGGCCGCGCCCGAGAGCCGCGTGCTGGCGCGCGCCGAGGCGCCCGCCAGCGTCGACGAGCGCGACCGGCTCGGGCTGGTGCGCCAGGCCCGGGTGGTGCGCATCGAGCGGCTGCGCGCGCTCGACGGCCGGGTCTGCCTGATCGAGGCGATCGCGCTGCCCGCCAGCCTGTTCCCCGGCATCGCCGCGCTGGATCTGCCCAACACCCTCTACAGCCTCTACGCCAACCGCTTCGGCCTCACCATCGCGGTGGCGCGCGAGCGGCTGCGCGCCGTCGCCCTGTCCGCGCGCGAGGCCGGCCATCTCGGCGCCGCACCCGGCAGCCCCGCCCTCGAGATCGACCGCGTCGCCTTCGACCTCGACGAGCGACCCGTCGAGTGGCGCCTCTCAACCTGCCTCACCGAGCACGTCCACTACCAATCCATCCTGCGCTGATCCGAGC
>NZ_JBAWTG010000450.1:0-773 GCF_037106235.1 Methylobacterium nigriterrae
GCGTACTCGTGCGGCCCACTTCCTACGCGGGCGCCAGGCTGCCACCTAGGGTCTGAACTCAATCAGCTTGGCGTGGTGGCGTCCTAGAGGGGCGGGAAGCAGCCCTTGACCACTCAAGGCGACTGCCTTCGCTACCTTTGTGGCCCGCTGCTGGGTGTTTGCGGTTGAAGCAGCGGCTTTCGCGGACCGACCCAGGCCCCGTTGGTTTCCTCGATCCGGCCACTCCTAATCGAATATACACCATCGCTTGGCTGGAGTTAACCCATGTTACGCATCGGCCGTGGCCGGCACGAAGACCACCTCAGGTGAGGCCGCTGATCGTTCGGTTCCTGCCCGCTGCGTCTCCGTCTTGTCCGCAACGGGTCAATAGCAGCCATCTCACGCTCAAGCTGATTGGGTTCAGACCCTAGTCGCCGTCCTGAACGGCAGCCTGAACGGCAGGACGCACGCCAGCTGCGGTCGCGATGAGAACGGCCTCGGGCAGGGTGTGGGCTCCGAGCGCTTCCATGACCCGGGCGCGGTAGATCTCCACCGTGCGCGGGCTCAGGCCCAGCGTGCGGGCGATGCTCTTGTTGGTGCCGCCCGCGAGCAAACCCTCCAGCACCGCACGCTCGCGTGCCGACAGAGCCGCGATCCGATCATAGGAGTTGTCGTGCTCGCGCGTCCGCTCCGCGGCGTCGCGGATTTCGGCCAGCGCTGTCTTGACCGCGAACAGCAGCACCTCCGGTGTCCAGGGGGCTTCGAGGAAATCGACGGCTCCCGCCTTCATGGCG
>NZ_JBAWTG010000451.1:0-769 GCF_037106235.1 Methylobacterium nigriterrae
GCCCTCGACCGCTTGCGCCCGGATGCCTTTAGCAAGCGACGGCACCCACCATGACCTTAATCGTCGGCGGCCGCAAATAACCGATCATAGGATGTCGCGCAGGTCGTTTTTCCGACTTAGCCTGTCGCTTCTTCGTCGACCGGTGAGGCCCGATGCAGGACGCGCTGATCCGCAAGCTCGAGGGCTACGAGGAGCTGACCGACGAGGACCGCGGGGCGCTCAACGCCCTCGTGCCCAAAGTCAGGAAGGTCGGGGCGCGGGCCGATCTGATCCACGAGGGCGATGCGCCCGAGAATGTCCACCTGATCCTCGACGGCTACGCCTGCCGCTACAAGGTCCTGCCGGACGGCCAGCGCCAGATCATGGCCTACCTGATCCCGGGCGATTTCTGCGACCTCAACGTGTTCATCCTCGACCAGATGGACCACGCGATCGGCACGATCTCGGCCTGCCAGGTCGTCGACATCCCGCGCCAGGCCATCGAGGCGATCACGGCCGAGCACCCGCGGGTCACCCGGGCACTGTGGTGGTGTGCGCTCGTCGACGAGGCGGTTCTGCGCGAGTGGCTGGTCAACATCGGGGGCCGGCCCGCCAACCACCGCATCGCCCATCTTCTCTGCGAGCTGCTGCTGCGGCTGGAGGCTGTGGGGCGGGTCACCAACAACAGCTTCGACTTCCCGTTCACGCAGACCGACATCGCCGACACGATGGGCCTGTCGAACGTGCACGTTCACCGCACGCTCCGCGAGCTGCGGGCCCTCGGCCTGAT
>NZ_JBAWTG010000452.1:0-767 GCF_037106235.1 Methylobacterium nigriterrae
GCATCAAAGGCCGCACACATGTCAGCACCCGACCACGTGCCACACCGCTCTTGAAGATTTCTCTTGCTCCTAAAGGGGCGTCCACACATGTCGCAAACTTTCCGACCGGTGTGCGAGCTGCGCGAGAACGCGGCGCGGTCCACCTTCTGGTTGTGTGTTTGGGTCGTCAGCCGGTCAAACCACTACCATTGGTTGAGACGATGCGGGTCTGGCAGAGCGCAGTCCCGTCATAAACCGGGCGCCAAAAAATTTTGCGACAGGCCCTTTCGGAGTCACTGCTTAACCGGCTGAGATGCGCCTTCCGTAGACCTTCGAACTGCCATGCTAGAAAAAACCACAGGATGGGCCGGTCTCACAAAGAGACCGGCCCATCCTTTTGCTTTTGATGAGGGGCGAATGTCCGTGTCAGGCAGCCCCGTATCCCTGGCCGGAGCCGCGGACCTCAGGCCTACTCGGAAGCTCAGTGTCGGGTCGTGCCGCTCGCGCTTGCGTGTGCCATGAAGAACCGCACCATTTCACGGCTGGCATCGGGACCATGCGGGTCCGTGTAGCTGCCGTTCGGACTCCCACCGGACCAGGCGTGCCCAGCCCCATGCAAAACCCACTGCTCCAACACCTCTCGACCAGAACCATCAGACTGGATGGTGCGGGTGTAGGTCATCCCGCCAGGGCTCTCCCCCTGCGTGACGATCTTGCTCGACGTCGCCTCGGGCTTGGCCTGTGCGATGACGCGGTCGCCATTGACCGGGTTGACGGTGCGGTCGGCA
>NZ_JBAWTG010000453.1:0-766 GCF_037106235.1 Methylobacterium nigriterrae
CATCGCAACCCGCTACGAGAAGACAGCTTCAAGCTTCATGGGCGTTCTCTCGCTCGCAGCCGCTCTGGACTGGCTCAAGAGCTAACAGGCCGTAGTGAACCGGGTTCTGCGCTCGCGCGGCGAGCCCGTCATCAACGCCAAGCGCGCGCTACGCATCCTGCGGGCGAACGGGCTCACCCTCGCGCCGCACACTGCCCGCCGTCCCGGCCGCACCCATGACGGAGTCGTCGTAGCGCTACACTCGAACGTGCGATGGTGCTCGGACCATCTCGAACTGCACTGCCGAGACGGCGCAGTCGTGCGGGTGCTGTTTGCCATCGACGCCTGCGATCGCGAGATCATGGCTTGGTCGGCGACCACGGCGGGTGTCTCGGCCGAGATGGTCTGCGACCTGATGATTGCCTGCGCCGAGCGCCGGTTCGGCGCAACGAAGACACCGCATCCGGTCGAGTGGCTGTCCGACAACGGCTCCGCCTACATCGCCAAGCAGACCGCTCAAACGGCCGCTGCGCTCGGCCTGCGGTTGCTGTTCACGCCGGTGCGCTCGCCCCAGAGCAACGGCATCGCGGAGGCGTTCGTGAAGACGCTCAAGCGCGACTACACTCGCCTCACGATCCTGCCCGACCCCGAGACTGTGATGCGGCTTCTGCCCGGCTGGTTCGAGGACTACAACCTCTCAGCACAAGACCCATAGTACCGGCGGTGGCGACGACGGTGTCGTCGTCTACGGGTGGCATCCGTGGGCTGGGCGTGCGGTTCGCCTTCA
>NZ_JBAWTG010000454.1:0-741 GCF_037106235.1 Methylobacterium nigriterrae
AGCGAGCGCCTCGCCCGCCAGTCCAAGCAAAACCTGGAGGCCGTCACGCGCTGCGGCACGGTCCTGACCCAAGCCTACCAGGATGCCTCGCGCAGCTGGGTCGAGCTGAGCCAGAAGCAGTGGCGGCGCAATCTCGACGGGCTGAACCGGCTGACCCAGGCCAGGTCGGTTCAGGAATTCGCGGCCATCCAAAGCGAGCTGGCTCGCGAGGGCCTGCAGCACACGGTGCAGGACAGCCGCACCATCGCCCAGACCTTGGTCCGTGCGGTCGAGGAGGCCAGCAAGACCTTCTCCAGCGCGGGCCAGCAGAGCCCGACCGCCGTGCGCTGAGGTGTCACCACCTGGCCCGCGCACATCGGGGCTCGGCGGCAGACCAGAGGGCGGCGTCAGATCGCCTTTACCAGGCAGCCTGGACTGACGATTGTTTCTGCAGTCACGCCGCTCGTAAACTTACAACCGAAGCCGGCCAAACAAACAATAGTCAGATTAGCCGCGCGGCGATAAAACACTTTCCAACATGCTACGAGGAAAACAATGAACACGATCAGGCAGTTGATACAAACCAGCCCCACGAAAGCAAACGAGCTCTTCGTGGCCCTCGCTGACACCTCGAACAATGCGGTGAAGACGCGCGAGCGCCTCCTGGGGGACCTCAAGTCCGAGCTGGAGCTCTTGGCCCAGCTGGAAGAGGAGCACCTGTTCCCGGTTCTGCGCAAGCACAAGGAAACCAAGGACCTCGTC
>NZ_JBAWTG010000455.1:0-734 GCF_037106235.1 Methylobacterium nigriterrae
GGGCTCTCCCCCTGCGTGACGATCTTGCTCGACGTCGCCTCGGGCTTGGCCTGTGCGATGACGCGGTCGCCATTGACCGGGTTGACGGTGCGGTCGGCATCACCGTGGAAGACGATGGTCGGAACCGAGGCGCGCGTCCCTCGTGACTGGGTCGTCCCGGCTCCGTTCATCGCAGCGAAGGCCGATGGCATGTCCTTGGCCGCGCCGTACGGAATTCCCGAGTGGACACCAACCGCCGCGAACAGATCGGGGTAGGTGGCCGCCATGATCGCCGCGGCCGCGCCGCCGGCCGACAACCCCGCGGCGTAGACCCTCGTCGGATCGGCTGAAAACTCCCGGACGACCTCACGCGCGATGCCGGCGATCAGCGAGGGCTCGCCGGAGTCGCGCTGCTGATCGGACGCGTTGAACCAGTTCCAGCACTTCTGCATGTTGGCCGACTGTGGCTGGCCCGGATACGCGACCAAGAAGGTCTGCTCCTCGGCAAGCTCGTTCATCCGCGTCCCGGCAGCGAAGTCATCGGGCGACTGGGTGCAGCCGTGCAGCATGACCACGACAGGAAGCGCCTGGCCCGTATAGCCGCTCGGGACGTAGACCTTGTAGGTCCGGCTGCCCGCAGCGTTGGAGAAGCTCCGCTCCTCGTACCGCGCCCCATCTGGTACCGGGACCGGTGCACGTTGCGGTGTTCCGAGGCCTTCGCCCAGGCCGGCCATCGAGCCCATCTTGGGAAAGCG
>NZ_JBAWTG010000456.1:0-728 GCF_037106235.1 Methylobacterium nigriterrae
CAGGCTGGAATGACAAGGCAGCTCTCCCAAAAAGCAGCCTTGAATCAGATCTCGCCTCGACCCGGTAGACCCAAATCTTAAATCCTCACCACAGCCTAGCGTGATCCGGCGCCCTGGCGGGACCGGGGTGGCAGGCACCGACCGCACTCGGCTTACTTCCCAAGGTGCCAGATCGCGGTCGGTGACCTCGCCTCCGGGCCACGTACCGTACGGTCGTCCGTGCGCCTCATTCGAGACGTCAGCGCTGCCTAGGCTGACGGCGCGGTGGCTGCCGTGTGCCATCCACGCCGTCGGCATCGTGGCCGCGGCGCCCGCCGATTTGGAGAAGCTTGCCTTACGACGACGGTTGGCATCGAGCCGCCGTCGTCGTTTTTCCCTTTACGCTCGGCCCGATCCAAGGCCTTATCGGCCTCCGCTCTGGGGCGCAGCCTCCTTGTGCGCTCTGTTCGATGATGCGCAGGGTGGCAGCACCGGCCGCGCACGTTTTTACTACCCCGTGACGGTGCTGCGGTCGGCGCCCCCGCCTCCGGGCGGCTCCTGCCCCCCGAAGCGCCCGCTTCCATGAACGGCCTTTCGCGAGCCGGACGGCTCCAAAACGCTCATTTCGCGAGGATCGCGACGCTACTGCGCCCGGGACAGCGCAGCCGCCTTGCCGGGCGCTGATGCCAGCGGTGCCGAGGGACCGTTTCGAGCGGGAGTAGAACGGGCGCCCTGACATCCTGCTGTGC
>NZ_JBAWTG010000457.1:0-719 GCF_037106235.1 Methylobacterium nigriterrae
ATGACCGCGCTGAGTGTCTATGTCGGCAACGATCCTGCGGCTCTTGCGGCCTACCAGGCCTGGCTTGGCCGGCCGGTGGACGACGTCCTGTTCTACCTCAACAACGACAGCTGGGCGGCCTTCGACAGCTCGGTGCCCTGGGCGGTCGGGCTGTGGGCGCCCAGCCAGACCTCGGTGATCTGGTCGGTGCCGCTGACCGTCTGGGGCACCGCGCTCGACGAGGTCGCCACCGGCGCCTACGACGCCCACTTCCTCAAGGCCGCCCAGGCGCTCGCGGCCGGCCGCAGCGAGGCCGGCCCGATCTACGTGCGCCTCGGCTGGGAGTTCAACGGCAGCTGGATGCCCTGGGCGGCCCAGGGCCACGAAGCCGCCTTCGTGACCGCCTTCCAGAACGTCGTCAGCCTGTTCCGCTCCGTCTCGGACCAGTTCCGCTTCGTCTGGGACGTCAATGCCGGCGGCAGCTACGACCCGGCCAAGGCCTATCCGGGCGATGCTTACGTCGACGTCGTCGGCATGGACTTCTACTACAACACCGCCTGGGACCCGACCGACCCGCTCAAGGCCTTCGCCAGCAAGGTCAGCCAGTCCTACGGCCTGCAATGGCAGCAGGACTTCGCCGCCGCCCACGGCAAGGCCACCGCCATCTCCGAATGGGGCGTCCAGACCGACGGCGCCGGAGCCTACATCGCCGCCGCCGCCAAGTGGTTCGCCGACCACGG
>NZ_JBAWTG010000458.1:0-718 GCF_037106235.1 Methylobacterium nigriterrae
GTATCATGATCCGCCGCTCTTCCTCCTTGAGGAGGTAGGACGGATGCCGCCAGAGGTTCAGGCGTGGATAAAATCCCTGGGTGAATGCGGGCAGTGGATCGCCGAGTTCCAGCTGAACCTCGTAGGTGTAGAAAATTTTGTCGAGCACTGGGAGTATCAGCGGGATTACGTTGAGTACATGCTCAACTTCTAAGTCGGGACCGAGCTGCGGCGAGCCGATCAGAGTAACCGGCCAGCCAATCGATGTGATCTCGCCGAGGGCGTGGGATCCGGAACGATCCTGTAGTTCACCCGCTGGACCGCATCGTGTCAGGATCGGCGGCTGGATTGTAAGAGCCGCCGACTTTTCCCTAGGTGCACCCAGGCCTCAGTGCGCAACCCGCGGGTGATCAGTGTACCCGCTGGGCGTAGACGCCGGACCGGTCGAGGTATACGGGCCGGTAGACGGTCAAGATCGATCTTGACAAGTCAATCCGTCGCCGCAGTCGATCGGACGCCAGGACAAGCCTCGACTTCGGCGAGGTACGCGAGGGCCGGTTCGCACACTGGCCTAGTCAGGCGTCCTGCGATCCAGCCGATTTCGGTTTGCCCGGACCGACTTCGGCCACGGCATGCTGATCCTGCCGTACACGCCGTCCACCGCAACGAACGGAGGGCCCTTCACGGTGCCGTACATCACTCGAACCAACTTTCACGAACTCCGGCTGGCCCTGCTCGC
>NZ_JBAWTG010000459.1:0-718 GCF_037106235.1 Methylobacterium nigriterrae
ATTACCACTTGGACAACATCGCTTGATCCGAGAGGACACCCGGCGAAGTTTGTTCAAGGCGGTTGTCGGATGTCCGTCATCTCCCGCGGCAGGTGCAGCTCATCGCGAGCAACGCTGGTAGGCGACGCCGGTCAGATCCTGATCGTTGTAGTAGCGTCTGAGACCCCCGTTCGGCGTAGGCGCCAGCGGAACCCTGACCTCATTGCCGGCCACGGCGTTCGCGTAATCGAGGAGGAGAAGCTGACGCTCCCCAAGTGGTCGGATCGATTTGATCTGGCACGATGCCATCGGAGTCTTCAAGCGATTGCCAGAGACCATGACGGCTGGCGCGAAGATGTCGGCCAGCTTCGCGAACGAGGCCGCCTTCCCTGCGGATGTATAAACCTCCGCGCAGTCTCGTCCCTCCAAGACCCATGCACCTTGGTAATCTGAAAGGCCGGCCTGGGCCGCCCGGGTGGCCGACACCCCGGCGGACGCTGCGAGGCTCAACCCGAGCGCAGCGGCCCACACGAAACGCGCAATTCCCATTGCGACTTCTCCGGCAGCAGGACCTGCGTCCTTGGTTGGCCCGGGCGCCAGCGGACGATACTATTGCCCGGACGCAACGGCCCCATCGAACTTAGCTCGACTCGTATGAGGAGTTTCCGCAAGGTGGCAGGGATCGATGTTTCGGACGGGCGGGGAGCCGGGTTTGTCGCGCGAGCTTGAGGGCTCGCTG
>NZ_JBAWTG010000460.1:0-713 GCF_037106235.1 Methylobacterium nigriterrae
CAGGTCCTCGGCATCGTGCGCGGCGAGGCGGTCTGCCGCCGCCTGATGAGCGTGCCGGGCGTCGGCCCGATCACCGCGCTCGCCTTCCGCGCCACCATCGACCGACCCGAGCGCTTCCGCCGCTCGCGGGATGTGGGCGCGCATCTCGGCCTGACGCCGGCGCGCTATCAGTCCGGCGAGACCGATATCCAGGGCAAGATCAGCCGCTGCGGCGACGAACTTGCCCGCACCGCGCTCTACGAGGCTGCCCACTCCCTGCTGGTGCGCTCGCGCAAATGGTCGAGCTTGCGTGCCTGGGGCCTGAAGATAACCAAGCATCGCGGCATGGCCCGCGCCCGTGTGGCGGTCGCCCGGAAGCTGGCGATCGTCCTGCACAGGATGTGGCGGGACGAGACTTCGTTCCGCTTCGGCAAAGCGCCGGTACCGGCCGCGGCATGAAGGAGGCACGCCTGTCGGATCAGGCCAAATATCGCCCGCAAGGGTGAACCGGATCGTTCCCGCGGGGACGATGGGTGAGGTGATCTCGTTAAGAGCCATGAACCTGCGGCTCAGCCGTAAGGTCGTCGGACAGATTGAGACACCTTGCTCTTCTGACCCCATCATGCGGCGGCCTTCAGCGCCGACCGCGAAGAGAAGCGCGTGACCTGCGGGAGCGATACATCCGGGACCGATGAGGATCAGGAGTAGCTTGCCTCACTGCCCCCAATCAGAGA
>NZ_JBAWTG010000461.1:0-712 GCF_037106235.1 Methylobacterium nigriterrae
CAGGGACCCGGTTGGTCCGCGCGCAGTGCGGACAGACGATGTTGCGGGCAGCGGGCATCGGCTCCTCGCTCCACTTGTGTCTCTGGAACTGCAGGAGCGCACATGAGATACGCTGGGGTTTCGCTCTCACCCACAGTCCCGACGCTGCAAGAGCCCGATGTCCCTCTACAAGCTCGATGATCATCATCCCAGCATCGCGGATGCAGATCGCGTCTGGATCGCACCGGGCGCGCACGTGATCGGGCGCGTTCACCTCGGTCTGGACGTGAGTGTTTGGTTCGGAGCCGTTGTGCGCGGAGACAACGACGAGATCCGGATCGGCAACCGCACCAACATCCAGGATGGTGCTGTTCTACATGCTGACCCCGGATTCCCGCTGACGATCGGCGAGGGCGTCACGATCGGCCATCGCGCCATTGTGCATGGTTGCACGATTGGAGCGAACACCCTGGTCGGCATGGGTGCCACCATCCTGAACGGGGCCCGGATTGGATGCGAATGCCTGATCGGCGCGAATGCGCTCGTCACGGAAGGTAAGGAGTTTCCCGACCGCAGTCTGATTGTCGGCGCCCCGGCTCGGGCTGTGCGCAGCCTAGATGAAGCAGCGGCTGCAAAGTTGCGTCGGACATCAGAGACCTACATAGCCAACGGCCAGCGCTTCTCGAAGGGGCTTCGGCAGGTGCGTTGAGCGGCGTCTCGACCGGTCACACAC
>NZ_JBAWTG010000462.1:0-710 GCF_037106235.1 Methylobacterium nigriterrae
CATCCAGCGCAGTTCCCGCGTCGCGACGAGCAGGAGGCCGGGCTGCGCGGGCGGCTTCATCGCCGGGCACGCGGCCAGTCGGCGTAGACGCTCATCCCGGGCCGCAGGCCCGGGACCGAGGTCACCGGATAAGCACGGATCAGGAAGGTTCGCAGGTCGAAATCGCCCGTCGCCCGCGTCGCCCGCCAGCCCGCGTATTCGCCCTTCGTGGCGATCAGCCGGATCTCCGCAGTGATCGGCTGGCCACCGAGGGCGGGAACCCGCATCTCGAACCGATCCCCCGTCTTCAATCCCTTGGCGAGATCCTCACGCAGGTTGAAGCGTAACCAGAGGTCGTTGAGGTCGATCAGGGAGAGGAGCGGCACACCGGGTGAGACGTATTCGCCGACCTCGGCGCTGATCTGATAGACCTGTGCCGACAAGGGCGCCTTGACCACGAGCTCGTCGACCTGCGCCTTGATGGTGTCGATCGTGGCCTTCGCCTTGGCGACGTTGGCGTGCGCGATACCCCGCTCCTCCGCGGTGTAGCCGGTGACGGCGGCTTGAAGCGCGAGCTTGGCCTGGTCCAAGCTGCGCTCCGCGACATGAAGGGTATCCGTCACTTCGTCGAGGCGCTGGATCGGCGCGTTTCCGCTTCCCGCGAGCGTTTTGACGCGCTCATAGGTCCGCTGCGCGAGGGTCAGGTTGGCCGAGGCCGTGTCGACGGCGGC
>NZ_JBAWTG010000463.1:0-705 GCF_037106235.1 Methylobacterium nigriterrae
TCGACGGTCCGCGTGACGGCGAGCTCCCTGTCCGATGTCCGCTCCACCGTCGTGCGTGCCTTCCCAGCAGTGGGGTCATCCTGTCTGCCTGCGTTCATCCGCTTCTCGCTCGTCATCGCGAGCCTCCCTTCACGCCGGTTGGCGCGGGCCGGCAAGGCCGAGCCTGTTACCTGCCGGATCGGCGATGTTGGCCGAGTAGCTGCCGCCTGGGATTGGATCGGGCCCCTGGAGCACCGTGCCGCCGCTCTCGCGGACCGCCGCGAGCGCAGCATCGATATCGGCCACGTGAACGTACCAATTCCATCGGGCCGGCGCGCCGGTGGCTGCACTCGACATCACCGCGCCAGGGCGCAGGTCGCTCCGGCCGATGAAGGCGTACTCACCCATCCCGCCCATCGGCATGGCCCCGAGCTTCTCCCAGCCGAAGAGTGCCCCGTAGAACGCGAAGGCAGCCTCGGGATCGGGGGTCGCGAGCTCGATCCACACGCCGTGGCCGAGGGTTTGCTCCGTCCCAAGGGGCACCGGCCCAAAGGCCCGGCTCTCGTCAGGGCTCGTCGCATTCATCAGGGCGAAGACCACGTCCTGCGGGTCGCTGACCATGGCAAAGCGGCCGACATGGGGGATGTCGACAGGCCCGAACCGGATCTGGCCGCCGAGACCCACCACCCGGGAGACCGTGGCGTCGACGTCGCGGGTCGCGAGGTA
>NZ_JBAWTG010000464.1:0-701 GCF_037106235.1 Methylobacterium nigriterrae
TTGTAGTAGCCCTCGATGTAGGCGAACAGGTCGCGACGGGCCTCGTCGCGGGTTGCCCACCAACGCTGATGGACGAGTTCGACCTTGAGTGTGTGGAAGAAGCTTTCCATCGGGGCATTGTCGAAGCAGCATCCCGTCCGGCTCATCGAGGCGTGAGCCCTGATACCGGCGAGTTGGTTGCGATAGGCCTCGGCCGCGTATTGGCTGCCGCGATCCGAATGACAGATGAGCCCGGCAGCCGGCCGTTGCCGCTGGGCAGCCATCATCAACGCGGCCAGGGTCAGCTCGGTGCGCATGTGCTCGCGCATGGCCCATCCCACGACCTTGCGGGTGGCCAGATCCAGCACGGCCGCGAGATAGAGCCAGCCTTCGCCGGTCGCCAGGTAGGTGATGTCGGCAAGCCAGATGCGATTGGGGGCTGCGGCCACGAAGGTCTGCTGCAGGAGGTTGGGGGCGACCGGCAGGGGATGGCTGCTGTCGGTCGTGCCTGGGCGATAGCGCCGGCCTGCCAGAGCCCGGATGCCATGTCGGCGCATCAGCCGCTCGATGCGCCCCCGGCTGACGCCGCGCCCCTCAGAGCGCAGAGCGGCATGCATCCGCGGTGAGCCGTAGCGGCCCTTATGGCGCTCCTGAAGGCGTTGCACGTCGGCCAGCAACGCACGGTTCTCCCGGGCGCGGCGGCTCTCGGGCCGGGAGCGCCA
>NZ_JBAWTG010000465.1:0-686 GCF_037106235.1 Methylobacterium nigriterrae
GTGCTGATGCGCTGGCTGGGTCGGACCGGCTCAGACGTTGCCGGCCGGATCATGGGGGTGCTGCTCGCGGGCCTTGCGGTGCAGTTCGTATTCGACGGGATCCGAGGTGGGTTTATACCCCCGTGACATGCCTGGCGGGCTCGTGACGATTAAAAATCGACTTCAGGGGGGTCTGATCTTGTCGCAGCGCCGCTCTATCCTCCGCCGCTGCTCTGCCGCCGGTGCGACAAGCGCGAGTGAGGCTGTCGGACTGCCCGGGAGCCTTTGCCGTGCGCTCGAACCGTTCTCCTGCGGGCGCGGCTCCGCACAGCTTCCGGACGCGGCAGTTGCCTGACGGGAGCTGCATCAAAGCAGTCGTGGATCGGCTGACCGTCCCGCCCAGCCTCGCTGACCTGCGCCGGGTAGCGGAGATCGAGCAGTTCATGGAACTGCAGAGGGGCCAACATGACGGGCAGGCCTGCCGCCACAACGCTCGTGAGCACGAAGCTGGTCAGCATCATGATCCGAAGACGCCCAGATACGCCGTGCTCTGCACGCCGAAGCTGGCAGCAAACGAGAGCAGCGCCGCGTCCCAGGCGGTCAGGTATGGGCTGTCGACCGGCGGCCCGGCCTGCGTGATGGCCAGGCCGAGCCAGGCGAAGCCCGCCAGCGACAGCAGCGCCGCAAGGGTGATAGGCATGGTCGGC
>NZ_JBAWTG010000466.1:0-679 GCF_037106235.1 Methylobacterium nigriterrae
CAGGAAAACGACCGTTTTCCTGTCACCCGCGAGGAGCGCCTCGCGAGCCCTCCCAAACGGCCCCGTTTTTGTCAGGAAACCGTGACTGGAAAACTACTGACAGGAAAACGTGGCTGAGCCACTATCCTGACATGCTCGTCGGATACGCCCGTGTCTCCACCCAGGACCAGAACCTCGACCTCCAGCGCGACGCGCTGACCAAGGCCGGCTGTCAAAAAATCTTTGAGGAGAAGCGGTCCGGCAAGGCCGGCACCAAGCGTCCGCAGTTCGAGGCGGCGCTGGCCTACCTACGCCCCGACGACGTGCTGGTCGTGTGGAAGCTCGACCGCCTCGGCCGCTCTCTTATCGAGATGATGCGCACCATCGATGCCTTGCGCCGGGAGAAGGTCCACTTCCGCAGCCTCACCGAGCAGTTCGACAGCGACACTGCCCACGGCCGCTTCGCCCTGCAGATGCACGGGGCCATGGCCGAGTACTTCCTCGATCTCAACCGCGAGCGCACCCTGGATGGCCTGAAGGCGGCCCTGGCCCGCGGCCGCAAGGGCGGCCGGCCCAGGAAGCTGTCCGAAGCTGATATCGAGGCTGGGCGCGCGCTGCTGGCGGCCGGCACCATCTCGGTGGCAGAGATCGCCCGGCGCCTCGGGATCTCGCGCTACACCTTCTACAGCTACTTTCCGCG
>NZ_JBAWTG010000467.1:0-672 GCF_037106235.1 Methylobacterium nigriterrae
GCGATGATCTGCCGGCGGCCATCCTCCAGCTGTTTGTAGCGGCAGGCCCAGCCCTCCAGGATCAGGTTGACGTGCTCGGGAGGATCGCCCTCGCTGATGATGTCCTGGCGGGGCCCGACCAGATGCTCCCTCTGGCCTGCAGCAGCCTCAAGGGCCTGCTTATCGTTGGCTGAGAGGCGGGTGAACCGCTCCAGCTTGCGGATGAGGTGCTGGGGCATGGCCACCTCCGGCCGAGGCCGAGCGAACTGCTCCCCCTCAGCTCAAGCTACACATGTGTGATTGCCCGCGCCCGTGAAAACGACAGAAGCTCACCCCCGCGCGATGCCGCTCTGATCTCATCCCGGCATTGCACGTCGGGGGGCGAGAGCACGGCTGGATGATCGGATGCCACGCTTCTTCTTCCACCTGCGAACTCCGGATGGCCTGCAGTGGAACGAGGACGGTCTGCAGCTCGTCAATCTGGAAACAGCCTACCTCGATGCGTGCCGCGCCATTCCCGCCATGGCCGCCGAGCTGATCGGCCGGGGGCAGCTCCCGATGCGCTATGCGTTCGAGATCACGGATGCAGACGGCCAACTCCTGATGGAGGTGCCGTTCTCGGAGGTGCTCGACAAAAGCCGCAAGCGGCGCCGGCCTGTTCCGAAGCCGCCCGCGCCTGAGGCGAAGGCCCAG
>NZ_JBAWTG010000468.1:0-672 GCF_037106235.1 Methylobacterium nigriterrae
TGCCGACCGCACCGTCAACCCGGTCAATGGCGACCGCGTCATCGCACAGGCCAAGCCCGAGGCGACGTCGAGCAAGATCGTCACGCAGGGGGAGAGCCCCGGTGGAATGACCTACACCCGCACCATCCAGTCCGATGGTTCTGGTCGAGAGGTGTTGGAGCAGTGGGTTCTGCATGGGGCCGGACACGCCTGGTCAGGCGGAAGCTCGAACGGCAGCTACACGGACCCGCGCGGTCCCGATGCCAGCCGTGAGATGGTGCGCTTCTTCATGGCTCACACAAGCGCGAGCGGCACGACCCGACACTGAGCTTCCGAGTAGGCCTGAGGTCCGTGGCTCCGGCCAGGGATACGGGGCTGCCTGACACGGACATTCGCCCCTCATCAAAAGCAAAAGGATGGGCCGGTCTCTTTGTGAGGCCGGCCCATCCTGTGATCTTTTCTAGCATGGCAGTTCGAAGGTCTACGGAAGGCGCATCTCAGCCGGTTAAGCAGTGACTCCGAAAGCCCGCTTGCAACTCGGCCAGCTTTTGTCTGCGTGTGGCGCATAGAAGCTGCTTGTAAGAAAAACGACCGGATACTGCTGAGGAAATAGACCTTGGACGGGCGGGCCGGCGGTCTACGCCGCTTTTGGGACGAGCATGACGTCGTAGCCGAGGTTGGTCAGGCGCTGGA
>NZ_JBAWTG010000469.1:0-670 GCF_037106235.1 Methylobacterium nigriterrae
TCCCGCACGGGTGCGCTACACCGGCATCTCCTTCGTCTATCAATTCTCCGGAATCTTCGCGAGCGGGCTCACGCCGATCGTGGCCACGGCCCTCCTGCAGTATTCGGGCGCGCACAACCCCTGGCTGGTCTGCGCCTATTGTGCACTTGCCGGCCTGATCAGCGCCCTGTCGGCACTCTGGATCGGGCGAGCCGAGCGACGGGGCACGCTCCTAGCAACCCAGCCGCAGATAGCGGCCGGTCTGACCCGGACGCGGCCCGTATGAGCCCTGGCCGCAGACTGCAGGCGCAACCGCTCGACGCTCCCCCGCGGGCCCCGACCCAAATGCCTTCTTCGAACCAACCCGTAAACGGGGCGACGAAGGCACAGGAGGAGCGTCGGATCGTGACGTCCAAATCTTGGATCGTCGAATTACCTGCCCGCCTCGTGGGTCTCTTTCCTGGCATCGCGCTGTGCGTAGCCGTAACACTGGTGTCGCTCGGTGCGCAGAACGTTGAGGAGCGGGTCTTCGAGCATCCCTACATCGAGGCGCTCGTCGTCGCGATCCTGCTCGGCATGGCCCTGCGCACGCTCTGGGAGCCCAGTCCGCGCTGGCGGGCCGGCATCGCCTTCAGCGCCAAGCAACTCCTCGAGCTTGCCGTCGTCCTGCTCGGCGCCTCCTTGAGCCTCG
>NZ_JBAWTG010000470.1:0-669 GCF_037106235.1 Methylobacterium nigriterrae
ATGGCCCTCGATCAGGACGAGCGCACCCGCGCCGTCGTGATGGTGGGCGAGATCGGAGGGGCGATGGAGGAGGCGGCGGCGGAATACGCGGCCGGGATGAGCAAGCCCGTCGTCTCCTTCATCGCCGGGCGGGCCTCGCCGCCGGGCAAGACGATGGGGCATGCCGGAGCGATCGTCTCCGGCAATTCCGGCAGCTATGCCGGCAAGCGCAAGGCCCTCGAGGCGGCCGGCGTGGCCGTGGCCGATACGCCCTCCGAGATCCCCCGCCTGCTGGGATCGTCCGGTGCAACGGCGCGCCCGGCCATGGCCGACGCGGCGACGCTGGCGCTTCACCGCAATGGATAAAGTCAACCGGGCGACGCCGCGCGTTCACGGACGCGCGGCATCGAACGCATCGAGGTACGCCACGAGATTGCGGGGCAGGGCCTCGCACAGGTAGCCCCCTTCCTGGATGATCGCGGTCGGCAGGCCTGCGCGGGCGATCATCGCGGCGGCCGCCCGGAAGCCCTCCCGCGTCACCGCGAGGGCGCCGATGGGATCGTCGTCTGAGGCGTCGAGCCCCAGGGCGAGGATCAGCCCCGCGGGATCCTGCGCGCGGATCGCCGCGAGCCCCAGCCCGATCGCGTCGAGCCAGGCCTCGTCCCCCGATCCGTGCGGCAGCGGCAGGTT
>NZ_JBAWTG010000471.1:0-659 GCF_037106235.1 Methylobacterium nigriterrae
GTAGGAAGCACCGCAAAGCAGCCTAGGATCTATATGCTCGCACCCGCCCATTCAAAATATTATGCAATCCCCTCAGGCAGTTGCGCCTTGCGTATAAGCGTTGAGAGAAAATGACCGTGAGCAATTCGGATCAAATTGCTTCCTCGCGATTTGACATAAAAGCGCCTCGTCGTTACTTAGGTGCAGCGCGATAACCGCGGTAGAATATTTCGCCGCCTACGATTTCATGCGCTTATATTCTTACGCAAGGATGTAAATGCATCATACATATAGGACATATGACCCAAATGGCTTTCAATCAGATCAGCGCTCAGGGCAATCAGCACGAGCTGAGCGAGAGGATCGTCGATACGGCAAGAGCAAACATCGATAAGGCGGCCGAGCAGGGCGCACAGTTTGTTGATGCCGCTCGGGACCGCCTGAACCTGATGGTTGCTCTGCGCGAGCAGGCCACGGAGAACACCAAGCAGATCGTGCAGCGGAGTGTCGAGACGGCCTCGCATCAGGTGCGTGAGGCTACTGAGCGCTTCAATCGGACGCTGGGTTTCACCGGCGAGGACAGCGAGCGCCTCGCCCGCCAGTCCAAGCAAAACCTGGAGGCCGTCACGCGCTGCGGCACGGTCCTGACCCAAGCCTACCAGGATGCCTCGCGCAGCTGG
>NZ_JBAWTG010000472.1:0-658 GCF_037106235.1 Methylobacterium nigriterrae
CGACGGTTTTCCAGGCACTTAAACCTGTTAGGTTTGTGTGTCTGGAAATCAAAACGCCGCGCAATCCCGGCCCATTCGCACGGATTGGTCGCTATGGAGCCGCCCAGTTCGCGCAAGCGTGTTTATGGAGCCCTCGATCCCCGACCTCACCGCAGGATCACGACAGCGGGTGGGGTACCCACCCACCTTGGCGGGCCGACGTGTTGCGGATCGTGCGACGGCGCAGCCGTAGCGGCGGTCGCGGCCAGAATGACGTCCGGAAGGAAGCGCATCAGGACTAGAAGCGCGCAGATGATCGCGGTTCGCATGACGCGGAAACGCGCAGACATACCCGATGTCGCATAGCAAAATTTGAAATGAATTTCCTGGAACCTCCACCGCGGCAAATTTTATTTGGCGGAGTTCTCGGGCGACGGAGGGATTAGGAGAATCCGGTTCCCTGGAGGTGCGTGAGTGACTTCCAGTGAGCCTCGTTCGCGCGCGGCTAACTCAAGGGTGCAAATCAGGCTGGCCGCGCCTCGGTTCACCGCGCAATTCGAATTGATACCGTCGATATCGACTATCGACAGCATCTGTTTGTATGATGGTGCAGTGCGACACACATCCCCTCTCACGAAGCAGGGCACAGGCTCTGAAACACCAGAGGGATCAGTACCAT
>NZ_JBAWTG010000473.1:0-657 GCF_037106235.1 Methylobacterium nigriterrae
ACAGCCGACTTTGCCGTCCTAGAAAAAAACACGGGTCATGCCGCGGAGCAGGATCGGGAAGACGTGAAGGCGGCCCGCCTGTCCTGGTTCGAGGGCCAGCTCGATCGCGATCCGGACCGGCTCGTGTTCATCGACGAAACCGCCACGACCACGAAGATGATCCGGCGCTATGGGCGTGCGCCACGCGGCGAGCGCTGCCGGGTGGCCGTGCCGTTCGGGCATCGGAAAACCATCACCGTCACGGCCGCCCTGCGCGCCAGCGGCCTGACGGCCACCGCGCTCCTCGACGGGCCGATGACCGGGGCCCGCTTCCGCGCCTATGTTGAAGAGACCCTGGTGCCGGCTCTGAGGTGCGGCGACACGGTGGTGCTCGACAACTTGCCCGCTCACAAGGTCAGCGGCATCCGCGAGCGCATCGAGGCGGCGGGTGCACGGCTGCTCTACCTGCCGTCCTACTCGCCCGACTTCAACCCGATCGAACTCGCCTTCGCCAAGCTCAAGGCCATCCTGCGCGCCGAGGCTGCTCGCACCGTCACGGACCTCTGGGACGCCATCAAGCGTGCCTTCAGGCGCTTCACGCCAGGCGAGTGCCGCAACTATCTGGCAGCCGCAGGCTACGATGCATATGACCCAATCTGATCGGATGCAGCTCTAGCA
>NZ_JBAWTG010000474.1:0-656 GCF_037106235.1 Methylobacterium nigriterrae
CTATCGACAGCATCTGTTTGTATGATGGTGCAGTGCGACACACATCCCCTCTCACGAAGCAGGGCACAGGCTCTGAAACACCAGAGGGATCAGTACCATGACCGTTCGTGCTCTCGTTCTCGCCGTCGTCGCGGCCGCCACTCTGGCCGGCATCGCGAAGGCGGATGACCGTATCCATGTCACCCCGACGCTCTACCGCGAGCAGGCCCGCGCTACGGCTGCTGTACGTCCGGCGTCGGAGCTGACGACCACGCCGTCCTTGATCGCGCGTGCCCCTGAGGCTCCCCGCGTCGTTGCTGAGGCCACTGTGACCTCGACCCGCTAAGGCGGCCTTGCTGCTGCAGCCCCGGCCTCGCGCCGGGGCTCTTCTTGTCCCTCTCAGCCTCGTCGAACCACAGCCGTCCGCGCGGATTGAGCCTTATGGTGTTACTGGCTCATCGAGAGCTGCTCAGCGATCCAGCCTTGTGCCGCCTCCAAGCTGTCGAACCAGACAGACAGCACATCGGTGGCGCAGGCCCCGAACCCCGCTTCGACACACCACTGGCCTGCCAGCCCGCTTGCGCCATGCAGCTCCGCGCTCAGGCGCACCAGGACCGCCACGAGCTTCCCATCCGCGAACGCGAGGCGTCCCTCGGTGTCCTCGCTCTGCGTCCCGA
>NZ_JBAWTG010000475.1:0-656 GCF_037106235.1 Methylobacterium nigriterrae
GTCATGAGAATAGACGGGAGCCATCCCGTGCTGACGTTCCCTGAGCGAGTTGGGGAGCCCGGGCCGACCTTCGAGGCTACCGGGTGGCGCGGCAGCTGCAGCATCGGCGGAACCGCTATAGTTCTGCGCAAGCGCGGCAGGTGTACTGAATCCCAGGACGAGGGCTCCAATAGCTACGGCAAGGTAGGTTTTCATGACGATGCCCGATTGTCTCGGTACGGCCTCCGTCAAATATCAGCGGATCAGATCCGCGAGTACCCGGGGCCGCCCTCTCATTGTCTACGGTATGTGGATACGAAGAAGCGCATTATCAAGGGCGGCTCGATAATTATTTTTAAAAAAATTATATCTCTATATTTCAGATTGCTTTGTCGCCAGCGAGGGGCAGATTCCAAACTCTCATCTACTAAACTTGATTTGGCTAGCGAAAGGCATACCCGTCGAGCCGCCAAACGGCAAGATTCTTAGCGAGAATTAAGACACGCGCCTGCTAAGCCCGTGGGTTGTGAAGCTTGAGCACGGAGGGCGCTGACGGACGAGGACATGGCGACGCCGCGGATGTTCTCTGCTGAGACCCGGCAGCTCGAGCTGCAGCCCGACCTCATCCATGGGGGCGATCGGGTAGAGAACGCCCACTTGGTCATAAGCGGCTTCGC
>NZ_JBAWTG010000476.1:0-643 GCF_037106235.1 Methylobacterium nigriterrae
GCGACGAGGCGACGCTCGCGCGCATCCGCTCGCTCGCGATTCCCCCCGCCTATACCGACGTCTGGATCTGCCCGCGCCGCAACGGCCACATCCAGGCCACCGGCCGCGACGCCAAGGGGCGCAAGCAGTACCGCTACCATCCGGATTTCCGCGAGGCGCGGGAATCGAGCAAGTTCAGCCACATCATGGCCTTCGCGGACGCGCTGCCCGGCATCCGCACCCGGATCGACGCCGACATGAAGCGTCCGGGCCTGCCGCGCGAGAAGGTGTTGGCCACCGTGGTCCACCTCCTCGAGGCGACGCTCATCCGCGTCGGCAACGACGATTACGCCCGCGCCAACAAGAGCTACGGGCTCACGACCCTGCGCGACCCGCACGTGACGATCGCGGGCCCGGACCTCCGGTTCCGCTTCAAGGGCAAGAGCGGCAAGACCTGGGACCTGTCGGTGACGGACCGGCGGGTCGCCCGGATCGTCAAGGCCTGCCAGGACCTGCCGGGCCAGGAGCTGTTCCAGTACATCGACGATTCCGGCGAGCAGCGCGACGTCACCTCGGCCGACGTGAATGCCTACCTGCGCGAGATCACGGGCCAGGACATCACCGCCAAGGATTTTCGGACCTGGGCCGGCACGGTGCTGGCCGC
>NZ_JBAWTG010000477.1:0-640 GCF_037106235.1 Methylobacterium nigriterrae
ATCGCAAAGGCCTGGCGCGAACACTGACCCCGCCCAGGCGCCGGCCCGTCATTCGGCACCGTCACACGCAGCCAACCCGGCCGGGCGGGGATGCTCGGGCCGAACGACCGGGTCGCCGAAGACGCCCATGATCCCGAAGGTCATTGCCGGCGCGCTTGAACGCCGGCTCCGGACAACCGCGAGGGCCGCCAACGCGGCGGCCCTGATCCTGCGGGCGGTCCGCCGCAGATCCGGCTGCACCGGCTCCGTGAGCGTCATCACGGTCCCCGTCAGGCCATCGGCCTAAATGCCTTTCAGCATTCAGATTGCCTCGGCACCCGCCGAGACTGCTGGGAGCAACCAGATGGATCCGTTCGCCCTCGTCGAAGCCATGCTGGAACGTCCAGCACGTCCTCACCTCGTCTCGGCCCTCGACGTGTTCGACATCGCCCGACAGGCGCTCCTGGAGGCGCCCGGCTACGATTCGTCCATGCGGCTGACGGAGCAGTTCCAGTCGGCTGACGGCTGCTTCACGGCCTTCCAGATCCGTGACGAGGCGGCTCGCGGCAGCGCTGATCACGGCATCAGCTTCGTCCTGGCCGAGGCCGAGTGCCTGCCGGAGGCCATGCTCCGGGAAGGCTTGGCGCCCGTCATGACGAGG
>NZ_JBAWTG010000478.1:0-634 GCF_037106235.1 Methylobacterium nigriterrae
TCGATGGGCTGGTTCTCGGTCTTGTAAAGTGCACCGGTGTCGGCGTTGATGCCGTACTCGACCAGCTTGCCACTCGGGTAGACCACCTTGATCGCATAGTGCGCCGGGTTCTTGCTATCGGCCTTCTCGAAATCGGCGTCGATGGCCCGGCCGCCCTTCTCCTCTCCTTGCGCCTCAGCGGTTGTCAGGGCCTGGGCAAGACCGATCTTGGCCATTTTGGCGACCTGCCACTCCTTCATGTCGCCGCTGTCAGCCTTGGTGGCCGGCATCGTGGCATTCGGCACAGCGGGCGGCGGGGTCGTGGTCGGTGCCGGAGCGGGGGCTGTTGTGCCGGGCGCGGCAGTCTGAGCCAAAGCGAAGCTGGTGCTCAGGGCCAGCAGGGCACCGGTTATCATTGGGCGACCCATCATGGCGGCATTCTCCCGTTCGTGCTACATCACGTCCCGGCAACGTCAGGGCATTCCCTTGGTTGCTCCTGCGCATGAGCCGGCGTCCTGACAGTCGCCAAGGCAGGACCGAGCCAGAGAGGCTCACCTTACAAGAACCCGCTGCGTGAGTGGTCTAAGGCGTTGGCTCATCGTTCGCCGCAGCATGCCCTAGCGGGCAGAGCTGCATTCCATAACATCCAGTCCGC
>NZ_JBAWTG010000479.1:0-626 GCF_037106235.1 Methylobacterium nigriterrae
GCGGGCCCTTCGCTGGCATCGTGCCGAACGCGCGGCGGCTCCGGGGCTGAGCCGGCCGTGCTACACGCATTGCAGGCCGCCTCGTCAGGACGGGGCGGCTTCGCCCACTCGGCAGGTGGCGGGAACAGCCGAGAGCCGGCGGCTTGGCGAGCATCAGGCGCGGCCGGCACCGTCCCCGCGTAGGAACCCCTGCTATCAAGCATGGTAGTTCCTGCAGGCCGCTCTTGGTCATCGAGCAGTCTCGCCCGCTCGGCAGGTGGCGGAAAACAGCCGAGAGCCGGCGGTCCTGGTTGAAACTCTCGGGACGCGGCCGGCGCCCGCCCCCGCCGAGTTCGCTGTGGATGGTTCACATGCTCCCGGTCCATTTTGAACGGTCAAACCGGCCTTATTGAACCAGCTCGAGGGCGGTTCGTCTGGAGCATGCCCTTCGATGACAGGTTTTTAGAACGCTGCGATAGCTGGCGTGCTCATCAGCGAGCACCGAGGGATGCGAAGCAAAGCTCTGCTCTTCAACAGCTCTCGATCCACTGTGACACCAGAGGTATGGCATTTTGCCTGCGGCTGGCCATATAGCATGCCATACCGAAAGCTTGGTGCAGATGAGATCACTCGCCTGCTGCACAAGA
>NZ_JBAWTG010000480.1:0-626 GCF_037106235.1 Methylobacterium nigriterrae
TCTTGTGCAGCAGGCGAGTGATCTCATCTGCACCAAGCTTTCGGTATGGCATGCTATATGGCCAGCCGCAGGCAAAATGCCATACCTCTGGTGTCACAGCGGATCGAGAGCTGTTGAAGAGCAGAGCTTTGCTTCGCATCCCTCGGTGCTCGCTGATGAGCACGCCAGCTATCGCGGCGTTCTAAAAACCTGTCATCGAAGGGTATGCTCCAGACGAACCGCCCTCGGGCTAGCTCAATAAGGCCGGTTTGACCGCTCAAACTGAGCCACCAGCATGTGAATCATCCGAAGCGAACCGATGGCCCCATTGGGCTTGTGCTATCCGTACCGGCAGGCCGCTTTTGAGCATTTAGGCGGTCTCGCCCACTCGGCAGGTGGCGCAAACAGCCGAGAGCCGGCAGCCTCTCGAACCGGAGGCGTGGCCGGCGCCTAACCTAATCCCCCGGCTAGTGTACGGCGGCCCCAGCAGGCGGCAGATGTCGCTGTAGGAAGCTGTCCTGCAGGTTCCTCGCGCGCTCTCTGCGTCAGGGCGTGATGGTGTGGACGCCCCCGACGGCATCAGCGTGCCAGAGTGGTGGTGTTAGAGCCCACTCCAGGAGGCGTCCATGAACCAGGTGAGCACCGTC
>NZ_JBAWTG010000481.1:0-624 GCF_037106235.1 Methylobacterium nigriterrae
CTCCTCGTACCGCGCCCCATCTGGTACCGGGACCGGTGCACGTTGCGGTGTTCCGAGGCCTTCGCCCAGGCCGGCCATCGAGCCCATCTTGGGAAAGCGCTCGCGCAAGGATCGTAGTGTCTCCGAGAGACCCTGCCGTTCAGAGGCGGCCGTCTTGCCAGAAGGTGCATCGCCGACCGTCCCCTTTCCGAAGCTCGGCGCTGTCCAGGCTCCTCCAGGGGTCGAAGGCGCCACCATATCGATGGTCGGCCAAGATGGCGCGGCACTGCCTCCAGTGCGGGGCGCTCCATTTCGTGTGGCCGTTTGGGGGTTGGCGGTCGCTGGACGTCCCTGAAGCAGTGCCAGTGCCTCAGTGAGCTGGCCGGCGCGAGTGAGACGGGTCACCTCACCCATGTCGATGTTGGAGAATGCGTTCATGGTCATGATCCTGGATGAGGTAAACGGGCTGGTGCAGGAGGACCGGCCCCCGCCGCGAATAGGTTAGGTGAGAGCTCAGGCGGTACGGTCGGCCAACGCCGCCTTGATCGCCGGGCTGGCGTGGAAGGCGCCGAGCACCTGCACGGAGGCGATGCCTGCACGGGCGAGTTCCGGCGTGACGTCGGGCGCGATGCTGGCGAGGCCGAG
>NZ_JBAWTG010000482.1:0-618 GCF_037106235.1 Methylobacterium nigriterrae
TCCAGCGGACGCGGCAACTGCGCGCCTCCATCGCGGAGCAGCAGAGCGCCTTGCGGACGACTCTCGAGGGGACGCGCAAGTTGCTGGCCCGTGCCCGCAAGGTCGGGGCTCAAAAGCCATGGCAGCACAAAGCCTGAGCCGAGCAACGGCCTGCCCGCAGCTCGCTCTGATCGGGCCTGTCCCGCCGTCGGACCTTAGTGGAGGCTCAACCCGCCGACGTAGCGCCGATTGGGCGTTATGGAGCCGCTGAGTGGCTTCGGATACGCCAGGACTTCGGCACGGTGTTGCTGCCGTCCAGCCGGAGCGACCGGACCAGGGCGCCGTCCACGTCCGGGAGCCGCGCCCTGCTGGTCGCCGGTGGGAGGGGGCAGGCGGATCATAGAGCGTCGTGCTCGGTCTGAAGGACGCGCAGGTGCTCGCGCATGTCCGCGAGAGTGGCCTCGAACCCGGCGAGGAGGTCTTCGGCCACCGCCGTGTCGTGTCCCTGCTTCCGGAGCCGGGCAACGAGGGCGATCTGCCGGGCGACGCGGGCCTCGCCCTCGACGACGTGCCGGGTCGCCACGTTGAGGGGCGTCTCGTCCGATCCCGTTATCTCCCGCCTCCTCTGGCTTCCGATCC
>NZ_JBAWTG010000483.1:0-617 GCF_037106235.1 Methylobacterium nigriterrae
GCTGCACCTGCCGCGGGAGATGACGGACATCCGACAACCGCCTTGAACAAACTTCGCCGGGTGTCCTCTCGGATCAAGCGATGTTGTCCAAGTGGTAATACGATCCAATCGGCCAAGATGTAGGAGCCGAGCGGACCTCTGTCCGGCCACACCGGCCAGGTCCGACGCGCCTCACCTCGGCATGGTGTTCTCCGGCGAGGAGACAATGTCATGAAGGCTCTCCTGATTGCATCCGCGGCCTTCGCCGCCCTGATCCTGACCAGCGTGACAGCAGACGCGCGCGGCTTCCGTGGCGGCGGAGGCGGCTTCCGAGGCGGGGGCGGCTTCCATGGCGGCGGCTTCCGGGGTGGCGGCTTCCGGGGCGGCGGGTTCCACGGCGTCCGGGCGGGCGGGTTCCGCGGATATGGCGGTCGGGTGGCCGGCGGCTATCGCGGTGGATACGGACGGGTCGGGCGCTACGGCTACGGATATGGTCGCTACGGCGGCTACGGGTATCGTCCTTACGGCTACGGCCTCGGTGCGGCGGCGGTTGGTGCGGCGGCCGTCGGCGCCTACGGCGCCACCTATGGCGGCTGCGGGCCATACGCCTACTACGACCGATACGCAGGCGGCTGCCG
>NZ_JBAWTG010000484.1:0-615 GCF_037106235.1 Methylobacterium nigriterrae
CCCGTCGAATACGAACTGCACCGCAAGGCCCGCGAGCAGCACCCCCATGATCCGGCCGGCAACGTCTGAGCCGGTCCGACCCAGCCAGCGCATCAGCACCTCTCCGGCCCGCAAGGCAATGTAGGTCAGCAGGAGACAGATCACGAGCATCGCCAAGACGGCGGCACCCTCAACCATGTCCTCTGCGCGGCCCATCAGGAGAACCACAGCCACCAGGGCGCCAGGGCTTGCGATCACCGGAAAGGCCAGCGGGAAGACGGCGATGTCGCCCGGTCCTCTTGCCTCCTTCTTCTCACCCTCGCTGAGCGATGACAGGCCGGGGCTCGAGAAGACCAAGGTTAGAGCCTGGAGGAATAGCATGATGCCGCCCGCCACCTGGAAAGCCGGTACGCTGACGTGAAGGTAGTCAAGGATCGGCGCGCCGCCGAGCGCGAAAGCGAGCAGCATGACGCCGGCGATGAGTACCGAGCGCAAGGCAAGCCGTGCGCGCTCGGGCCGGTGCACGCCACTCGTCAGACTCGCAAACAGCACCGCCGTCTCGATCGGTCCGATCGTGGCGAACAGCGTGACAAACGCGGATGTGATGCTTGGTGACACGTGCGCTGTCACGCTGCC
>NZ_JBAWTG010000485.1:0-610 GCF_037106235.1 Methylobacterium nigriterrae
TCGGCCTGACGACAGGTGCATTCCCAGCGCTCCAGCTCGCGACGGGCATCGGCCAAGGCCCGGTGAGCCGGAGGTGCGGCACTCTCTGTCTCCTGTCTGATCGCAGCCAGGATCTTGTCCGCGGCTCCGCCACGTCGGTCTGAGGCGATGCCGCCAGCCTCAAGGATCTGCAGAACGGCGCGCCGTTGCGCCTCCTCGGTGTCCCGAAGCCGCAGTGCGTGTCGCGGAAGTCCGGCCGCGCGCAAAAGCCGGCTGAGCCACTGCCCATCCCAGGACGGGGCAGACGCGTAGATCGGCACATCCCGCAGAACGGACAGCATGTGGAGGGCGGCCCAATCGTGCGCCGTTCCCTCAGCAAGCAGCTGCTGGCGTGAGATACCGTGGATCGCCTCAGCCTCTGCTGCCCAGTCCGTCCAGCCAGGGGCTGGGCGGATCAGGAAGCTTTCCTCCTCGCCGGTGCTGAACACCCAGGCCACCTCGACCGGGTAGCTGCGCTTGCCGAGCGAGGATGCCTCGAAATCCACAAAGGCCAGACGCGTCATCCTTCGCTCAGCCCTTCTTGCGCAAGGGCCGCACGAAGCAGCCTGCCGCCTCCACGAACCCCGTGGCC
>NZ_JBAWTG010000486.1:0-608 GCF_037106235.1 Methylobacterium nigriterrae
TACGTGATCTGTGAGGTGCCCTCGAATCTGTTCCTGTACCGGGTCGGCGCGCGCCGGTGGATCGCGCGGATCATGATCTCCTGGGGGATCGCCACGGCGCTGATGATCCTCATCCGCACGGAGTGGCAGTTCTACGTCCTGCGCTTCATCATCGGCGCGATGGAGGCGGGCTTCGCGCCCGGCATCCTCTACTACCTGACCCTGTGGTTCCCGGCCTCGTTCCGGGGACGGGTCACCTCGTTCATGTTCGTGGCCTCGGCATTCTCCGGGATCGTCGGTGCGCCGGTGGCTGGCCTGATCCTCGGCGGTCTCAATGGCATCGCCGGCCTCGCCGGCTGGCAGTGGCTATTCCTGGCAGGCGGGCTGCCCTGCCTCGTGCTCGGCGTGTTGGTGTTCATCCGCCTCGACGACCGGATCGCGGACGCTCGCTGGCTCTCGCAGGCCGAGAAGGACCTGCTGTCCTCGCAGATCGCCCACCACAATCGGGGCATCGAGGACCACTCCCTCTGGGGGGCGATCAAGCAGCCGGGCTTTCTGCTGATCGGCTTCGTCTACTTCCTCCTCCAGGTCGGCTCGTACGGCCTGAACTTCTGGGGGCCGGACCTGAT
>NZ_JBAWTG010000487.1:0-607 GCF_037106235.1 Methylobacterium nigriterrae
GTCCTGGGCTCGTTCTCGACCAGCGTAATGAGCATGACGGCGGCCTATACCACTGTCGCCAATGGCGGATATCGCGCGGCGCCAACAGGGGTTCTGGCCGTTGTGGATGGCCGCGGGCAGGTGCGGGCGAGCTTCTTGGAGCCGCTCAGGACGCGAGTGATTCCCCAGCGGTGCATCGGGCCGACGCAAACCGTGCTGCGGGAGGTGGTGCGGAGTGGGACTGGGCGGCATGCTGCTCTGGGCCGGTGGGCAGCCTACGGCAAGACCGGCACCTCGACGGGGTACGCGGATGCATGGTTCGTCGGCTGGAGCGAGGGCCGTGTGCTGGGTGTCTGGATGGGCAGGTGCCGGGATGCCGAGGGCGAGGGGCTGGCCGGCAAGGGAGCGCCCGCCGAGTTCTTCCGGCGCGTTGAAGCCAGCGCGAACGGGATGATGGCTGATCGTGCTGCCGGCGACCGGAACAGGGGACTTGGTAAGGTTGTCCCGGCGGTGATTGCAGGCGCCCAGCGCCCAGCTCCCGGAAGGGGGCGCGAGCACCCTTCAGCCCAGGCGAACCTGGCCCCGCGAACGGCACGGCGCGATGCAGCTGAGTTGCCTCCCCTTCCAC
>NZ_JBAWTG010000488.1:0-607 GCF_037106235.1 Methylobacterium nigriterrae
CCTTCAGCAACTCGCAGCCATGGAGAAGCGTCTACGCCTCGCGGGCATTGAGGCCGAGAGGAGCGCTCTCTACCGTATGCGTCGCTCCCAGGTGATCGACGATGTGGTCCTCCGCCGGCTCGTGCGCGAGGTCGACCTGATCGAAGCCCGCCTTGTCGCTTGAGTCCCGTAGTTGGCACGAACAAGCTCCTGGCAGCATAAAGGTGCCGATACCTGTGGATCGGCAGCCGCACTTTCAGGTCACTGGGCTAATGTGATCAACGACTTCCCGGTGCCGATCGGCGTCGGAGGTGTATGCGCCAATCAACACACGGAAGAACGGCCGCGACGGAGGAAGCCCGACTGATTTGCTCTGTAGGAGTGTTCATTGGTCAATCTGCGCATCCACCACCGAACGACCTACCGCTACCGGCAATCCGTAAGCTTCGGTCCGCATCGGCTTTTGCTACGGCCTCGCGAGTCCCGTGAGGTCCGCCTGGTCTCAAGCGACCTCACCGTAATACCCTCGGCGACTGTGACCTGGGCCTACGACGTCGCCGGGAATGCTGTGGCGACAGCCACGTTTCACGCGCCGGCCCAGATGCTCATCATCGACAGCGTGGCGTGT
>NZ_JBAWTG010000489.1:0-606 GCF_037106235.1 Methylobacterium nigriterrae
GGACGGTTGACCCCGAGCATCAGCGACAGGAACCGGTGCGTCGTCGGCAGCTCGTCGCCCTCCGTGCGGTCGTGGCACATCAGAAGCCAGCGCGCGAGACGCTGCTCCAGCTTGTAGCGCGTGTTGGCCAGGGCCGTGCCGGCGACCTGGACATTGAGGGACTGAACGTAGCGCAGCAGCAGCGCGTGCAGACCGGGACTGCTGCCGAGGACCTCGCGCAGGGCCTTCGAGGACACGCTCCAGGCGTAACCCGTCGCCTGCACCCGATCTTCGTGCGGGGTCCGATCCGTCCCGAACAGCACCGGCACGCCGACCATGCCCTCGCGACCGACGAGCGCCAGCTCGATCTGCTTGCCGTCGGCTGCTGTGACGATGTGGGAGAGGATCCCGTCCTCGACGAAGCAGACGCGCTCGATCGGCGTGTCGGCTCGGATCAAGACCTCGCCCAGCCGGAGCGGCACGGTCATCAGGTGAGGCTGCAGCAGGGCGAAGTCCGCCTCGGGCAGAGCCTTCAGCAGCCGGTTGTGGCAGGCGCGTTGGATGGATGCGGGCACGATCCCGTCCTCGCTGGGGCGGGAGCCATGAGCCCTCGACCGCTTGCGCCCG
>NZ_JBAWTG010000490.1:0-600 GCF_037106235.1 Methylobacterium nigriterrae
CCCTGCATGGTCAAGGCGCAGGTCCCCACCGGCAAGCGCGGCAAGGCCGGCGGCATCCGGGCGGCGCACTCGGCCGACGAGGCCCGCAGCCTCGCCGAGACGATCCTCGGCATGACGATCGACGGACATCCCGTCGAGGCGGTGCTCCTCGAGGAGCGCGCCGCGATCGCGCGGGAATTCTACGCCGCGATCCTGACCGACACGGCGAGCCGGAGCCCGATGGTGCTGTTCTCCACGGAGGGCGGCATGGACATCGAGGAGGTGGCCGAGACGCGCCCCGACGCGCTCCGGCGCCACCGGGTCGATCTCGACCGCGGCTTCGGCCTCGAGGAGGCCCGCGCCCTCGTGTCCGGGCTCGACCTCGGCGAGGCCGGGCGCGAGGTGCCCGGGATCCTGGCGGCGCTCTACGGGGTGAGCGGCACGATCGACGCGGAGCTGATCGAGATCAACCCGCTGGCGCTGCTCGCCGACGGCCGCGTCGTGGCGCTCGACTGCAAGCTCACCCTCGACGATGCCGCCGCCTTCCGCCAGCCCGACCTCGCCCCCGCGGCCGCGGCCGAGCCGATGACCGAACTCGAGCGCGAGGGGCTGGCGCAGGGG
>NZ_JBAWTG010000491.1:0-599 GCF_037106235.1 Methylobacterium nigriterrae
CCCGGGCGTCAGGCGGCCCGCGGCGGCGCGTGGAGGTCGCAGGGGCGCCCGGCCTTGGCGACCTGCCCCGGCACCTCGTGGCCGACGAGCCGCGGCAGGCCGCGCGACAGGGCGATCAGGGCGTCGAGGTCGAGGTCCGTCGCGATCCCCATCTCGTGGGCCATGTTCACGAGGTCCTCGGTGCAGATGTTGCCCGTGGCGCCGGGCGCGAACGGGCAGCCGCCGAGGCCGCCGAGCACCGCGTCGAAGCGGCGCGCCCCGGCCCGGTAGGCCGCCAGCACGTTGGCGAGGCCGAGGCCGCGGGTGTTGTGGAAGTGCAGCGTCAGGCGCTCGGCCGGCACCAGCGCGAGGGCGCGGGCGACGAGCCGCTCGACCTGGCGGGGGTTGGCCATGCCGGTGGTGTCGGCGAGCGTCACGCCCGCGATGCCGAGCGCGCGGTAGCGTTCCACCTGCGCGATCACCCTCTCGGCCGGCTGGTCGCCCTCGAAGGGGCAGCCGAAGGCGGTGGCGACCGTGGCGTTGGTGGAGACCGGCGCGCCCCGCACCGTCTCCATGATCCGGGCGAAGCCCTCGATCGAGGCGGCCGGGCTCATGCCCAT
>NZ_JBAWTG010000492.1:0-596 GCF_037106235.1 Methylobacterium nigriterrae
AAAAAAAGCGCCTCGGGATCTCTCCCGAGGCGCCGTTTGACGAAGCGGCCAGGTGATCGGTGCTGGGGACGCTCGGCCAAACCCCGTGGTTGTCGCTTAGACTAGTATGTGCCGAACTTGTAGTTCACGCCAGCGCGGACGACGGCGAACTCAAGCGGATTGTTGCGCGCGATGAAGCCGGGCGCCAGGAAGGTCGTACCGGTCGCAGTGTTGAACGCGAACACACCGTTGTTGCGGTTGTTGCGCTCCAGGTTCACGTACAGACCTTCGACCCGGAACGTCACGGCGGAAGCGCGGAAGAAGTTCAACCAGCTGTCGGCCGACAGCGCGTACTCGATGCCGCCACCGGCGGTCCAGCCGGTGCGGAAGTCGTCGTTGCCACGGAAGCCGCCGAAGCGAAGCTCGTTGCTGCCCGAGCCGTAGGCGAAGCCGCCGGTGCCGTAGAACAGGACGCGATCCCAGGCATAGCCGAGGCGGCCGCGGACCGTGCCGAAGAAGTCGAGGCTGGCCAAGCCGACCGGGTTGGCGAACGCGATAGCGGGGGCCGGCAGGAAGCCGGGGGTCAGCAGGAAGCGGTTGCGGTTGCGCCCGAAGTC
>NZ_JBAWTG010000493.1:0-595 GCF_037106235.1 Methylobacterium nigriterrae
GCCGCCCCGTCCCGGCCCGCCACGACATCGTGCCGGACGACGGCGCCGATCGCGTCTGCCTCGTGATGGGCGGCATCGCGGGCCGCTACAAGACGCTTCTGCACGGAGGCCGCCGGATCGTGTCCTTCGCGCTGCCGGGCGACCTCTGCCGCGTGCACGTCTCCGGACACGCCTCGCGCGACATGCGGCTCGGCGCGCTCACGGCCTGCTCGGTCGCGGACATCCCGCGCGCGCGCGTGATCGAGCTGGTCGAGACCCATCCCGGCATCCGCCGCGCCCTGCGCTGGCTCACCCTGACGGAGCTGAGCCGGGCCCGCGAATGGCTCGTGAACGACAGCCGGCCGGCGGAGAAGCGGCTCGCCCACCATCTCTGCGAGCTGCTCGTCTGCCTGCAGGCGGTGGGGCTCGCGGGCGAGCACAGCTTCGATTTCGGCCTGTCGCAGCCGGACCTCGCGGACGCTCTCGGCATCTCGCACGTCCACATCAACCGCGTGCTGCAGGCACTCCGGGGCAAGGAGCTGATCGTGACGGGCAACCACGTCCTGACCGTCCCCGACGTGGCGCGGCTGAAGGCCTTCGCGGAGTTCGACGCCGG
>NZ_JBAWTG010000494.1:0-593 GCF_037106235.1 Methylobacterium nigriterrae
ACAGTGCTCACCTGGTTCATGGACGCCTCCTGGAGTGGGCTCTAACACCACCACTCTGGCACGCTGATGCCGTCGGGGGCGTCCACACCATCACGCCCCTATGAACCACGCTGTGAATGATGACGTACCACACCCCTACTCCATCGAAGTTTCGCCGCTCACGAGGCCCGCAGGACAATTCGGCTGGTCAATGCGCAAGCACGGCAAGTTGGTCGAGCGGTCGGATCGCCCGCATGCGACGGAGCAGAAGGCACGGGAAAGGGCTCTGGAGGCGATCGAGCGTGACCTGACCCCTTCCGGCAGGCGGACGCCAGCGCTAAGAGTTCAGCCTACCCAGCACTCAGCCTCTCCATCGGCAGCTTCGCCCGCAGACGCAGGGCCATGACGCTCGCCACCATCTTCCTGATCATCCTGATCATGATCATCTTGGGCGGTGGCCGCCTCATCGGTGGCGGCGCTTATCGCGAGGAGAGCTACAGCCTCGTCATCCTGCTTGTCGTTGCGGCCCTCGTGCTCCTGCTGATCCGCGGACACTGACGGACCGCATGGTTTTGGGCTTGGCCCTACCAAAGCGCCCACCTACCGACGACGTT
>NZ_JBAWTG010000495.1:0-589 GCF_037106235.1 Methylobacterium nigriterrae
CTGTGACACCAGAGGTATGGCATTTTGCCTGCGGCTGGCCATATAGCATGCCATACCGAAAGCTTGGTGCAGATGAGATCACTCGCCTGCTGCACAAGAACACCCATGTCAGCTGATTGTGATGCTAACCCAGACCCCATCCAGCCGCGCCTCCACGGCGACCACCCTGCACTCTGCCCCCAACACCGTAGTCGTCTCTGACTTGCCCCCTCTGGCTGCCGGCATGGCGAGCGCACTTCCTGTCCGGCTGCCTCTCAAGCACGAGTTGCAGGCCATGTCGTTTGAGGAACGTGTGAACGCTCTGATGATCTGTGCCGATCATCACCTCGAGCAGATGGACTTGCTGGAGGATCCTGAACGCTCGAAGCCTCTGTCGCCCTGGGATCGCCGGCAGCTCACCAGCCATCGAGGCAGCTTGCGTCGAGTGCTGGAACGTGCGGCTGATTTTGGCATCAAGATTGGCATCGTCGAGGAATAATCTTCCGCCTCACATCGCCTGAGCAGCAGGTGAGGCTCCCGGTCCTTGGTGACCCGCTCCAGGAAACGGCATCTGCATCAGGAGCTGATCGGCTTCGTCCCGGATCTCGAA
>NZ_JBAWTG010000496.1:0-588 GCF_037106235.1 Methylobacterium nigriterrae
CGAGCTCGGCCTCGCCTTCTCGGCCTTCGCCTATCCTTACGCCTTCTTCCAGATCGCGGGCGGCTGGCTCGGCGATCGGCTCGGCCCGCGGATGACCCTGCTGATCTGCGGCACGATCTGGTCGGCCGCGACCGTGATGATCGGCTTCGTCGAGGGGGCGATGTCCCTGATCGCCGTGCGATTCCTCCTCGGCATCGGCGAGGGGTCGGCCTTCCCGACCGCCACCCGGGCGCTGTCGAACTGGATGGCGGCCGACCGGCGCGGCTTCGCGCAGGGCATCACGCACGCCTTCGCCCGGCTCGGCAACGCGCTGACGCCGCCGCTCATCGCCTTCCTGGTGGTCGCCCTGTCCTGGCGCGATTCCTTCATCATCGTGGGGCTCATCAGCTTCGCCTGGGTCGCGCTCTGGTGGTTCTACTTCCGCGACGATCCGCGCGACCACAAGCACGTCACCGAGGCCGAGATCGCGGTTCTGCCAGCGAGAAGGATCGCGGGCGAGCGCAAGGCGGTGCCGTGGCGGCGGCTGCTCAGGCGGATGCTGCCGGTCACCCTGACCGACTTCTGCTACGGCTGGACGCTCTGGCTGTT
>NZ_JBAWTG010000497.1:0-586 GCF_037106235.1 Methylobacterium nigriterrae
ACCCTCGACGATGCCGCCGCCTTCCGCCAGCCCGACCTCGCCCCCGCGGCCGCGGCCGAGCCGATGACCGAACTCGAGCGCGAGGGGCTGGCGCAGGGGCTCAAGTTCATCCAGCTCGACGGCAATGTCGGCGTGCTGGCGAACGGGGCCGGCCTCACCATGACCACCATGGACGTCATCAGCCATTGCGGCGGCCGGCCCGCCAACTTCCTGGAAATCGGCGGCGAGGCCTACACGAAATCGGAGGCCGCGCTTCGCCTCGTCCTGTCGAATCCCGGCGTGAAGAGCCTCGTCGTCAATTTCTGCGGCGCCTTCGCCCGCACCGACGTGATGGCGGAGGGCGTGGTCACGGCCTGGAAGAGGCTGAGCCCGAGCGTGCCGGTGTTCTTCTCGATCCACGGGACCGGCGAGGACGAGGCCGTGCGCCTCGTGCGCGACGGGCTCGGGCTCGAGCCGTTCGATCTGATGGAGGATGCGGTCCAGGCCGCGGTGGAGGCAGCCCAATGATCATCTATCGCCAGCACGCCCGCGTCCTCGTCCAGGGCATCACCGGCAAGCAGGGGACATTCTGGACCGAGAAGATGAT
>NZ_JBAWTG010000498.1:0-585 GCF_037106235.1 Methylobacterium nigriterrae
GTTGCAGGACGCGGTGTTCCGGCACCTCGGTGGCCCGACCCGCCGCTGTGACCCCGTCGAGTTCGAGCAAAGCCGCGAGCACCTCGTGAAGTGGCACCGGCTCGGCCTTGCAGCCTGGCAGGCAGCGCAGGGTCGGGCAGGACTCGACGGCGCGGGCGTCGGATGCCCAGGACGCCAGGATGGCGCGCTTCTCGGCCTTCGACAGCCCAGGATAGGCCAGCACCTCGCGTGGGTGCCGGAAGACGTCGCCGGGCGCGACGAAGGCCTCGAAGGGATCCACGGCCGACGACCTGAGGGTGGCGGAGGCCACCGGGCCGAGGCGTTCCACGGTTGTCTCGATCTGCTGCATGTAACCCTCCTCTCGTTGAGCAAAGGATGAGCGGCCGACGCGACCTGTGTCCGCGCCGGCCGCCGTGTCATGCGTTCCGTGTCATGCGTTCAGTTCGTTCATGCGCCGGGCAGCGCGATCAGTGCGCCGTCTCCTGTGCCTTGGCGCCGTTGATCGCGATGCGCCGCCCGTGCTCCGGCGCCTTGGCCGAGCGGGGCAGGCTCACGCTGAGCACGCCGTTCTTGAACGACGCCTCG
>NZ_JBAWTG010000499.1:0-574 GCF_037106235.1 Methylobacterium nigriterrae
CTTGTAGCGCGTGTTGGCCAGGGCCGTGCCGGCGACCTGGACATTGAGGGACTGAACGTAGCGCAGCAGCAGCGCGTGCAGACCGGGACTGCTGCCGAGAACCTTGCGCAGGGCATCCGAGGACACACACCAGGCGTAACCCGTCGCCTGCACCCGATCTTCGTGCGGGGACCGATCCGTCCCGAACAGCACCGGTACGCCGACCAGGCCCTCGCGGCCGACGAGCGCCAGCTCGATCTGCTTGCCGTCGGCTGCTGTGACGATGTGGGAGAGGATCCCGTCCTCGATGAAGCAGACGCGCTCGATCGGCGTGTCGGGCTTGACCACAACCTCGCCCAGCCGGAGCGGCACGGTCATCAGGTGGGGCTGCAGCAGGGCGAAGTCCGCCTCGGGCAGCGCCTTCAGCAAGCGGTTGTGGCAGGCGCGCTGGATGGATGCGGGCACGATCCCGTCCTCACTGGGGCGGGAGCCATGAGCTGATCCTCCCCCGTTTTTGTGGACACGGAGGTTACGTTGCCCAGCGCTGCTCGGCCTGCTCAGGCGTACGGTACCCGAGGGCTGAGTGGAGGCGCTG
>NZ_JBAWTG010000500.1:0-572 GCF_037106235.1 Methylobacterium nigriterrae
CCGCCTTCGCATGCGCCACGCCGTTCGCGGCGCTCGCGACCTGGGCGGCGCTGTCACTGCCCCGACGCGAGGGCGTCGCGCTCATCGCGCTGGCGTGGCTCGTGAACCAGGCTGTCGGGTTCGGTCTCCACGCCTACCCGCACGATCTCGCCACCGCTGCCTGGGGACTGGCCATCGGCCTCGGTGCCTTCGCTGCATGGCCAGCGGCCATCGGCATGGCCCAGCGTGTCCGTGGCGGCGCGGTCCCATCCGCCCTCGTGGCCCTGATGGCGGCCTTTGCAGCCTATGAAGCCGTTCTCTACGCCGCCACCTTCGTCCTGCCGGGCGGAGCGGGCGCCTATGCTCCGGCGGTGCTGCTGCGCCTCTTCCTGATCAATGCTGGCGCCCTGGCCGGGCTCGCTCTCCTGCAGACCGCGACCGCGCGCCTCGTCGCGCGAGGACGCGCGCAGGTCGCCTGAGACCGGCATGCGCCGATTTCCACCCGAGCGGATCGTGTGCTTGACCGAGGAGACGGTCGAGACTCTCTACCTTCTCGGTGAGCAAGATCGCATCGTCGGTGTCTCGGGTTACGC
>NZ_JBAWTG010000501.1:0-571 GCF_037106235.1 Methylobacterium nigriterrae
CGCCGTGGCGATCCCCCAGGAGATCATGATCCGCGCGATCCACCGGCGCGCGCCGACCCGGTACAGGAACAGATTCGAGGGCACCTCACAGATCACGTACCCGATCACGAACATGCTCGCGCCGAGACCGTAGGCGACGTTGCTGAAGCCGAGGTCGCTCTGGAGTTGGAACTTGGCGAAACTGATGTTGATCCGATCGAAGAACGCGAACATGTAGCAGATCATGATCAGCGGCATCAGCCGCCACGCCGCCTTGCGGACGACGCTGCTCTCGGTCACTTTTCCGCCCTCGACGAAGGCACCGGATGTGGCGCTGATCATGCAGATTTCCTCCGTTCGTTTTGAATGAAGGCGCGGCCGATTGCCCGAAAGGTTCCCGGCATCGACGGCGCTTGACGTGGCCGCCTTCTGCCGGGCGGCTCTCGATCAATGGGATGGCGCCGTGGGGACCGGGCGGCCTGAGCCGGCCGATCCCGGGCGTCAGGCGGCCCGCGGCGGCGCGTGGAGGTCGCAGGGGCGCCCGGCCTTGGCGACCTGCCCCGGCACCTCGTGGCCGACGAGCCGCGGCAGG
>NZ_JBAWTG010000502.1:0-559 GCF_037106235.1 Methylobacterium nigriterrae
GTTGCAGGACGCGGTGTTCCGGCACCTCGGTGGCCCGACCCGCCGCTGTGACCCCGTCGAGTTCGAGCAAAGCCGCGAGCACCTCGTGAAGTGGCACCGACTCGGCCTTGCAGCCTGGCAGGCAGCGCAGGGTTGGGCAGGACTCGACGGCGCGGGCGTCGGATGCCCAGGATGCCAGGATGGCGCGCTTCTCGGCCTTCGACAGCCCAGGATAGGCCAGCACCTCGCGCGGGTGCCGGAAGACGTCGCCGGGCGCGACGAAGGCCTCGAACGGATCCACGGCCGACGATCTGAGGGTGGCGGAGGCCACCGGGCCGAGCCGTTCGATGGTTGTCTCGATCCTCTGCATGAGACCCTCCTCTCGTTGAGCAAAGGCTGAGCGGCCGACGCGACCTATGTCCGCGCCGGCCGCCATGTCATGCGTTCAGTTCGTTCATGCGCCGGGCAGCGCGATCAGTGTGCCGTCTCCTGTGCCTTGGCGCCGTTGATCGCGATGCGCCGCCCGTGCTCCGGCGCCTTGGCCGAGCGGGGCAGGCTCACGCTGAGCACGCCGTTCTTG
>NZ_JBAWTG010000503.1:0-551 GCF_037106235.1 Methylobacterium nigriterrae
CTCCGTGCCCGGCATCGCCCTGAGCTCGGCGAGCGACAGCGAGACCGGCGTCCCGACATGGCCCTTCACCTCCAGGCGGAACGTCTCGGGGTCGATGGACGTCGGGATGTCGGCCAGGTGGTAGCGCACGAAGAAGGCGTCGTTCGTCGTGATCACGCCCTCGTCGAAGACCGAGAACGGCGTCTCGAGCTGCGGCGGCCGGGCCGTCATCTGCAGCAGCGGGCGCTTGCCCGGATAGGCGACGAGTGGCCGCTCGCCGTTGCCGAAGGGCAAGGTGACGCCTTGGTCGGCGCGCGCCCGACCCGCCATCCAGAGCCCGGCTGAGGCAAGCAGGCCGGCGCCCCGCAGGACATCACGTCTCAGCATCATCGTTCCTCCAGACGGCACGCGGGCCGCCAATCGTGTTTCGTGCTCATGTCTCAGCTGAGCCTCAGAAGGTGGATCAGCCCCAAGCTGATGACGAGCAGCACCGCCAGTGACAGCGTGACGGCGGCCGTGACCCGGCCGCCGACGCGGCCGATCACGCGCACGTCGACGCCGAGGCCGAGCGC
>NZ_JBAWTG010000504.1:0-548 GCF_037106235.1 Methylobacterium nigriterrae
CACCCGCAACTTGCGTTAGCATCCTGAGACTGAAAGGAGAGGTGTGGGCGCTCAAGAGGCAGAACCGGGCTTAGAAGAAAGCCAAACATGGGTGCAGACCAATCGACAGCTCCGGCTAAGCCGCCGGAGCAGGGGGGCGGGGCCGCTGAGGAGCTGGCCTACCGGCTTCGCCAGCAACAGCTCACCGCTGAGTTCGGATTGTTTGCCCTCAAGACGCACCACATTGGCGCCCTCCTGCAGGAGGCAACGCGGGTTTGTGCGCAGGGGCTCCAGAGCCGGTTCTGCAAGATCATGGAATACAAGCCCGCCGAGCATCAGTTCGTGGTGCAGGCCGGTGTAGGCTGGAAAGCCGGTACTGTGGGAAGTGCCAGGACTGGAGCCGATGTCGAGAGCCCGTCCGGTTACGCCTTTCAGACCAGCGAGCCCGTGATCTCAAACCACCTTGAGGGCGAGAGCCGCTTCCGCACGCCGAAGGTGCTTGAAGAGCACGGGATCAAGCGGGCCATCAACGTCATCATCCGTGGCGAGAGCGAGCCCTTCGGCGTGCT
>NZ_JBAWTG010000505.1:0-547 GCF_037106235.1 Methylobacterium nigriterrae
CCCGATGGGAAGATGGATCCAGGGCGAGCGATCGCGGGGACCGGCCTCCAGCAGAAGCACGCGGTGGCGGCCGTCCTCGGTGAGGCGGTTGGCGAGCACGCACCCGGCCGTTCCACCGCCGACGATGACGTAGTCGAAGTGGGCGTGTTCCATCGCCGCCTCCTCCTGGGGTTGAGCGCGCTTCCTCGTTTTTCGTTCCCGCTTCGAGATCTCGTCTCAAAATCCGGTACGTTTTGTTCGATTACAGTTATATTTCTGTCAACTGTCAAGACCGGTTGCGGATCGGGAAGAGGTCGGCAATGGAAACGGGATGAGCTGCCTCGACACTCGGGCGACCGCCAGGAAAGGGTGCCAGAACATGCGGGTCTTTCATCACGCGGATTGCCTTCGGCACGACCCCGCGCAGTTCTTCCGGCGGGGCACCCTGATCCCGCACCCGGAGCAGGCCGCGCGCTACCGCGTCCTGCGCGACGCGGTTGCGGCAGCCGGACACAGCCTCGCCGAGGCTCCCGATCGGGGAGCCGACCCGATCCTCTCCGTGCACGAC
>NZ_JBAWTG010000506.1:0-547 GCF_037106235.1 Methylobacterium nigriterrae
CCGTCATCGACACCGCCCGCCTCGCGGGGGCCGACACCTTCGCCACCATCCTCAAAACCATCCGCGCCTAATCCCGCCGACAAAGGCGTGGGTAATTACTCGAGGTCTTCTTCCCGCGGCATCTCATCTCTAACTCATGGTGTCAGTCCCAAACAGGCTGGAGAGAACCGTGAAGCCGTCACAGATCGAGGCCATCGCTGCAGCCGACAACGCGACGGTGGCGATCCTGAATGCCCTGCTGACATACTTGGAGAAACATGGCGTCGTGCGGCGCGAGGACTTCGCCGCCTTCCTGGCAGCCTCGGTAGAAGGCTGGCGAGCGGAAGGGGCCGACGAAAAGCTGATGCGGCTGGTTGAGATCAAGGCCAGGGGCATGGCGCTCGAGCCGCCACCCAGCGTCCAGAACTGACGCCGACCTCGGCCGAGATCCGTGACTGCGAGCGAGTAGGGCAGCGTGACAGCGCACGTGTCACCAAGCATCACATCCGCGTTTGTCACGCTGTTCGCCACGATCGGACCGATCGAGACGGCGGTGCTGTTTGCGAGT
>NZ_JBAWTG010000507.1:0-538 GCF_037106235.1 Methylobacterium nigriterrae
GCGCCAAGTACGTCGCCGCCGGCATGAACCCGATGGACCTGAAGCGCGGCATCGACCTCGCCACCCAGGCCGCCGTGAAGGACATCACCGGCCGCGCCAAGAAGGTCGCCTCGTCCGAGGAGGTCGCCCAGGTCGGCACGATCTCGTCGAACGGCGACAAGGAAATCGGCGACATGATCGCCCATGCCATGCAGAAGGTCGGCAACGAGGGCGTGATCACGGTCGAGGAGGCCAAGACCGCCGAGACCGAGCTCGACGTCGTCGAGGGCATGCAGTTCGACCGCGGCTATCTCTCGCCGTACTTCATCACCAACGCCGAGAAGATGGTCGCCGAGCTCGACGACCCCTACATCCTGATCCACGAGAAGAAGCTCTCCTCGCTGCAGGCGATGCTCCCGGTCCTCGAGGCCGTGGTGCAGACCGGCAAGCCGCTCCTGATCATCGCCGAGGACATCGAGGGCGAGGCGCTCGCCACGCTGGTGGTGAACAAGCTGCGCGGCGGCCTCAAGGTCGCGGCCGTCAAGGCGCCGGGCTTCGG
>NZ_JBAWTG010000508.1:0-538 GCF_037106235.1 Methylobacterium nigriterrae
ATGCAGACCAGCACGAGCGGTCTGTCACGCTTCTTCCAGCGGCACGGGATCAGCTGGAAAAAGGGGCGACGCACGCATCGGAGCAGGAGCGTGCGGACGCAAGAGCGGCCCGCGAGGCTTGGTTTGAGGCGCAGCCCGATCTCGATCCGGACCGGCTGGTGTTCCTGGACGAGACGGCCGCGGCCACCAACATGGCGCGCCGCTCCGGCTGGGCGCCACGCGGCGAGCGCTGCCGGCTTGCAGCCCCGTCTGGGCACTACAAGACCACGACCGTCACGGCCGCACTGCGCACGAGCGGGCTGTGTGCCATCGCGCTGTTGGACGGCCCCACGAACGGCACGCGCTTCCGCAGCTATGTCACCGAGACCCTGATCCCAGTGCTGCAGCCTGGCGACATCGTCGTCATGGACAATCTGCCCGCCCACAAGGTCGCGGGCGTGCAGGACGCGATCGAGGCCGCGGGAGCTCGGCTCATGTACCTTCCGTCCTACAGTCCCGATCTCAACCCGATCGAGCAGGTTTTCGCAAAGCTCAAGGC
>NZ_JBAWTG010000509.1:0-529 GCF_037106235.1 Methylobacterium nigriterrae
AGCGAATTCAGCGCGACGCGGACAAGTACCGGACCGAGCGCAGGCAGAATGACGAGCGGGACAGCCGCTCCATGCGGCGCTTCGACAGATGAATTCGACCGCACCAGCGTGAGGCCGCGGTCTATCAGACTCAAGAGGTTGGCATGTAATCGTTAGATTACGATCCGATCGATTTGTAATATTACATTCACAAATAACTGTAATTTTTTGTGAGATGACAGGGGTGCCGGTCGATGCATTGCTATATTTTCGTGAGAAGCAAAAGGGTTTTATTTCGATAAGCTTTCTCCAACGAAAACTCCGCGGCGACTCAGGAGCTCGCGCATTGGGCGTTACGGAACCCGGTCGCTTCTACTGCCTGTCCAGAATTCAAGAAGCTCGAGACGCGCCCTCTTGATGCGGGAACTCCAGCACGAACCGCGTGCCGGGCTGCGCATCCTGCCATTGCGGTTGCCCGCCGAGCTGGTGGCCGAGGCCGGCAATCACCGTCATGCCGAGGCTCTTGGACTTTGCCGGGTCGAAGCCCGGC
>NZ_JBAWTG010000510.1:0-528 GCF_037106235.1 Methylobacterium nigriterrae
GATCAGCCCCGCGGGATCCTGCGCGCGGATCGCCGCGAGCCCCAGCCCGATCGCGTCGAGCCAGGCCTCGTCCCCCGATCCGTGCGGCAGCGGCAGGTTGAGGTTGAAGCCGAGGCCGTCGCCGGTTCCGGTCTCGTCCGGATAACCCGCGTAGAACGGGAAGTAGTTCGACGTGTCGGCATGGATCGAGACCGTCAGCATGTCCGCCCGATCGTAGAAGATGCCCTGAGTCCCGTTGCCGTGATGCACGTCGATGTCGAGGATCGCGATGCGTCCGGCGAGGGTCCGGCGCATCCGTTCGGCCGCGATCGCCGTGTTGTTGAGATAGCAGAAGCCGCCCGCGGAATCCGCGTAGGCGTGGTGCCCGGGCGGGCGGCAGAGCGCGTAGGCGTGCCCGCCCGCGCAGGCCGCGTCGGCCGCCCCGATCGCGGCCTGCGCCGACGCGTAGACCGCGTCCCAGGTGCCCGCCCGGATCGGCGTCGAGGTGTCGGCCATGTAGAGGCCCGCAAGGCCGAGCATGCCGACGGG
>NZ_JBAWTG010000511.1:0-525 GCF_037106235.1 Methylobacterium nigriterrae
TCGGCGAAATCCGAGAGGACGTCGGCTTCGCCATCATTCCTGTTGAAGGGACGGCGCTCAAGAGCGTTCCGCTCCACCATGCCTCGCTGGACGCGGCCATGACGGCCATCGCGAAGCACATGGCCGGTGCCTGCGAGCTGGACAGCCAGGATTGGGATTGAGCCGAGGCAGGCTTGCTCCCGGATGCAGGGGGCCGTCCTTAGCTTCTGCCGTGAACACGCCGAGTTAAGGAGCTTGCCGCAACCTATCCCAGCGAGCGTGCAATCGAGGCGGTTTTAGATGTTCCGAGTGATTGAGCAGATTGTCGAGGCAGACCCCGCGAGCGCACCACGGGATCGACGGGTGGCGCAGGATGGCATCTTCGATTTCGAAGCCGCTCGCAGTGCTGCAAATGCCGAAGCGTCGCGGTTCGAGCTACACGGTTACAATCCCGAGAACGACCACTGGTGGGGGCGCAACGAGGGGTCAGGTGCGAGGCGCATCTTTCACGTCGAGGCTTCTATCTCTTAGCCTCTTTGTCAGCGG
>NZ_JBAWTG010000512.1:0-523 GCF_037106235.1 Methylobacterium nigriterrae
AGGCGGCGGCATCGTCGAGGGTGAGCTTGCAGTCGAGCGCCACGACGCGGCCGTCGGCGAGCAGCGCCAGCGGGTTGATCTCGATCAGCTCCGCGTCGACCTGGCCGGAGATCCGGTAGAGGGCGGCGAGGATGCCGGGGATCGCATCGGCTGCCGGCCCGAGGTCGAGCCCTGAGACCAGGGCGCGGGCCTCGACCTCGGTGAAGCCAGCGTCAAGGTCGACCGGATGGCGCCGAAGGGCCTCGGGGCGGGTCTCGGCCACCTCCTCGATGTCCATGCCGCCCTCGGTTGAGAACAGGACGAGGGGCCGCCGGCTCGCCGTGTCGGTCAGGATCGCGGCGTAGAACTCGCGGGCGATCTCGGCCCGCTCCTCCAGCAGCACCGACTCGACGGCATGCCCGTCGATCGTCATGCCGAGGATGGCCTCGGCGAGGCTGCGGGCCTCGTCGGCCGAGTGCGCCGCCCGGATGCCGCCGGCCTTGCCGCGCTTGCCGGTGGGGACCTGCGCCTTGACCATGCAGGG
>NZ_JBAWTG010000513.1:0-522 GCF_037106235.1 Methylobacterium nigriterrae
GCGGCGCTCGCCGCCCGCCTCGCTGCGGCGCTTCAGGGTCCATCGACCGGGGAGCCGCCGATCACGGCCACGGCATGACCCGCTGAGGAGCCGTCGTCCGGTACCGCCCAGGTGAGCCGAGGAGCGAGTTCTCGAGCGGCAATCCGCCCGTAGCCCGCCCAGGCTGATCGTGCCGGACCGAGGGCGCCTCTCATCTCCAGAGGCGGGCACAGTGCTCGGCCAACTCGTGACGGCACAGGCCAGCGTCTTCGAGTAGGCGGTCATCGAGCGCTGCGAGCTCTTGATACGCTCTCCGCCGTTCGCGCCAGAGGAGAACAGCGCGGGTGATTGAGGCCAGCATGATGTGATCTCCAGATCAGTGACCGCTGAGGTGCGCGAACCATGCGGACTGATCTGTGAGGCTGGTCACGCTGGTGCTCATCGGCGTCCTGAGCGGCGCCAGGCCAACCGCTGTCAGGCGCTGCGAAGTGGCAGGGTGCCGGGCTCTGCTGCGCTCCGCCGCATCGCTTTCTGCCCAGCAAC
>NZ_JBAWTG010000514.1:0-521 GCF_037106235.1 Methylobacterium nigriterrae
GCATCGAGCCGCTCGGCCAGCGCCGCGGATTCCGCGACGGCATCGCCGATGACGACGCCGGCCCCGTTCAGGATCACCGGGAAGCTCGCGTTCGACAAAAGCTGCGCGGCCTGGGCGATCGCCTGCCGTCCCCCGGAGGGCCGCTCGAGGCGGACGATCTGGGGAAGCTCGATGTCGACGACGTGGGTCCAGAAATCGCGCGGCACGTTGATCTGCGCCGGCGCGCAGCCGCGCCACGCCTTCTCGATCACCCGGTTCAGGACCTCGGCGACGCGGGAGGGGTCGCGCACCTCCTCCTGGTAGCAGACCATGTCCTCGAACAGGGCCATCTGCTCGACCTCCTGGAAGCCGCCCTGTCCGATCGTCTTGTTGGCGGCCTGCGGGGTCACCAGCAGCATCGGCGTGTGATTCCAGTAGGCGGTCTTCATCGCCGTCACGAAGCCGGTGACGCCCGGACCGTTCTGGGCGATCGCCATCGCCATCTGGCCGGTCGCCCGGGTGTAGCCGTCGCAGATCAGGCC
>NZ_JBAWTG010000515.1:0-520 GCF_037106235.1 Methylobacterium nigriterrae
GATGAACGCAGGCAGACAGGATGACCCCACTGCTGGGAAGGCACGCACGACGGTGGAGCGGACATCGGACAGGGAGCTCGCCGTCACGCGGACCGTCGATGGCCCGGCGCGGATCGTCTTCGAAGCGTGGTCCAGGCCGGAGCTGTTCCAGCGATGGTGGGCGCCCAGATCCTGCGGCGTCTCTTTGATCTCGTTCGAGGCCGATATCCGCACTGGTGGCACGTACCGTCTGCTGATGGGCCATCCGTCCTCGGAGCAGCCCATGGCGTTCTTCGGCCGATACATTGAGGTGACGCCCCATGCCCGCCTGGTCTGGACCAACGACGAAGGGGGCAAGGATGGGCCCGTCACCACGGTGACCTTCGAGGAAAGGGACGGCGCGACATGCGTCGTCGTGCACGAGCTCTATCCCTCGAAGGAGGCGCTCGACGATGCCCTGGCCTCTGGAAGCACGAGCGGGTGGGGCGAGCAGTTCGCGCAGCTGGACGACCTGATCGTCATGCTGGACGCAGAGGTCTGA
>NZ_JBAWTG010000516.1:0-518 GCF_037106235.1 Methylobacterium nigriterrae
AACGGGCCGGTTATGATTGGAGAATAACGGTGTTGTCCGTGTCTCACTCTCGGTCGTGATTGGTCCCCGGCGCGGCCCATCCCGCCCCGGCGCGGTTTCCCGATTGCGGATTGGGTCGAGCGGGCCGGCGCTGACATCGGCCTGCAGCCCGAGATCTGAGCGCCCGAGCCGCTCACCTTTCATCACTGGCGGCGAACACCTCGATCCCGCGGATGCGAGCCTTCGTCCGCTCGCTGGTGACGATCGCCAAGGCTGCAGACAGGCAGAGCGCGACGATCACCAGTGTCCTGATAGCCCGATGGCGCCGGTCCCAGATCTTTGGTCGAAGCATGGCCCCGACGAGTGGCCAGCGCGTGCGGCGAAAGCTTGGCCATTTCACACCCCGGCCCAGAACGGGAGGCTCATGCGCCGCGTCTCACTCCGCTTCCGTGATCCGGATCACGCTCGCCGAGCCACTGAGCGAGGCGCAACTTGGCGCGGGTCCGATCAGACGTAGTGGCGGAACACCACTTCGGCCG
>NZ_JBAWTG010000517.1:0-508 GCF_037106235.1 Methylobacterium nigriterrae
CGTCTCCGGCAATTCCGGCAGCTATGCCGGCAAGCGCAAGGCCCTCGAGGCGGCCGGCGTGGCCGTGGCCGATACGCCCTCCGAGATCCCCCGCCTGCTCGGCTCCGGGATGGCGCACCGGGCCTCGCCCGATGCAGCCGCGCTGGGCCTCCATCTCAGCGGCTGAACCCGCTGTCCCGGGCGCGGCGGCCGCTCCCCGCCGCGCTCCTCACGGGCGCGCGGCATCGAAGGCGCCGAGGAAGGCCACGAGGTTGCGGGGCAGCGCCTCGCACAGATATCCGCCCTCCTGAACGATCGCGGTCGGGAGAGCGGCGCGGGCGATCATCGCGGCGGCCGTCCGGAAGCCGTCCCGCGTCACCGCGAGGGCGCCGATGGGGTCGTCTTCCGAGGCGTCGAGCCCCAGGGCGACGATCAGCCCCGCGGGATCCTGCGCGCGGATCGCCGCGAGCCCCAGCCCGATCGCGTCGAGCCAGGCCTCGTCCCCCGATCCGTGCGGCAGCGGCAGGTT
>NZ_JBAWTG010000518.1:0-506 GCF_037106235.1 Methylobacterium nigriterrae
CGTCCCGGGGTGCTGCCGGAGTTCAAGATCCAGGCGCAGCCGTTCACCGAGTGGGTGGTCCAGACCTGGGCGCCCCTGTTCGTGAAAGAGGGCGAGACGGTCCGGTTCTTCGTGACGCTCGAGCCTCGGTTCCAGCGCTTGGCCGAGAAGCATCTGACTGAGCTGGTCAGCGAGGGAGCTGTTCCGTCGGCCTACGAGGCTGGAGCCGTGATGATGACCGCCGATGGCCGTGTGCGCGCGATGATCGGCAGCGTGGACTGGTCACGACGGCAGTTCAACGCCGCCGTCAAGACGAGCGTGCAGCCGGGCTCGACGGCGAAGCTGCCGCTCCTGGTCGCGGCCTGCGAGGCGGGCCGAGGGCCGCAGAGCCGGGTGGTCGATCTGCCCATCACGGCGACGTGGCCCTCGAATGGCCAGCTCGGCTACAGGGGCGAGACGACGCTCATGGAAGCGTTTGCGGCATCGCGCAATGCCGCTGCCGTTCGGCTCACCCAGGAGCTTGGGGT
>NZ_JBAWTG010000519.1:0-504 GCF_037106235.1 Methylobacterium nigriterrae
CGCGAAGAGAAGCGCGTGACCTGCGGGAGCGATACATCCGGGACCGATGAGGATCAGGAGTAGCTTGCCTCACTGCCCCCAATCAGAGAGGGCTCCTAGGAGGTCGGATTCCTTCATGATCAGGAGGTCCTGACCGTAGATCTTGACCTCGGTGCCGGACCACTTGCCGAACAGGACCCGGTCGCCGGCCTTGACGTCGAGCGCGTTCACCTTGCCGGACTCGTCGCGCGCGCCGGAACCGACGGCGACGACCTCGCCCTCCTGGGGCTTCTCCTTGGCGGTGTCCGGAATGATGATGCCGCCCTTGGTCTTCTCCTCGCCCTCGATGCGGCGGACGACGATACGGTCGTGCAGCGGGCGAAACTTCATGATGGGCTCCGATCAGACAGCGGCGCGAGAACATGGGCCTAACGAGCCGTGAACCTCAGAAACTTTGCGACAGGTCCTGCGCGGGATGTTCATGGCATGCCGGAATGCCTCGTCGAAGCGGATCCAAGCCTCCGG
>NZ_JBAWTG010000520.1:0-503 GCF_037106235.1 Methylobacterium nigriterrae
ATCCGCCACGACTGGAGCGTGGCCGAGATCCAGGCGATCCACGACCTGCCGCTCCTCGACCTCGTGTTCCGGGCGGCCGAGGTGCACCGCGCGCACAACGATCCGGCCGACATCCAGCGGGCGAGCCTCCTGTCGATCAAGACCGGCGGCTGCCCCGAGGATTGCGCCTATTGCCCGCAATCGGCCCATCACAAGAGCACCGGGCTGGCCCGCGAGCGGCTGATGCCGGTCGAGGCAGTGCTCAAGGAGGCGGCGGCCGCCAAGGCGGCGGGCGCCCACCGGTTCTGCATGGGCGCGGCTTGGCGCCAGCCCAAGGACGGGCCGGAATTCGACGCCGTCCTCGCCATGGTGCGGGGCGTGCGCGGGATGGGTATGGAGGCCTGCGTCACCCTCGGCATGCTGACGCGGGCGCAGGCCGAGCGCCTCGCCGAGGCCGGCCTGACCTCCTACAACCACAACCTCGATACCGGTCCCGACTTCTACGGCGACATCATCTCGACGCG
>NZ_JBAWTG010000521.1:0-503 GCF_037106235.1 Methylobacterium nigriterrae
TCGTCCTTGCGGGCGTATTTCTGCAATTGCTGCAGGTTCTCGACCCGGTGCTCCGTCAAGACGACGTCGTAGCGGGTCGCACCGTTCGTTGCCTGCTCCTCCACCTGCATGCCGTAGAGGCCGGGCGGCAGGTGCTCGATATATTCGAGCAGATCGACGATCTGGGCGTGCTCCTTCCGCGCGACACCGGCCGAGACGAAAATGCCGAGATGGCCGATGCTCCGGTGCATCAGGCCCACGATGACCTGGCCGTTCGCCTTGAGTTCCTCGGTCGTCGGATAGAGGTCGGCCACCCAGTTGAAGGCCTGCTGCGGCGGGGTGATGTTGTCGCCGAGCGAGGCGAAAAGGATGATGGGCGAGCGGATGGCGCGCAGGTCGACCGCGCGTCCCTCCGCCCACTCCGCCTCGCCGGCGGCCAGCTTGTTGCCGACGAACAGGTTATCGGTGATCCACCGGATCTCCTCCCGGTTCATCAGGAAGTAGCCGCCCCACCAGCGCTCGAA
>NZ_JBAWTG010000522.1:0-503 GCF_037106235.1 Methylobacterium nigriterrae
CAGCTTGAGCAGGTGTGGCTGTGACGAGCCGTCTACAAGGTTGTGACGGTACGCTTGGCGTGAACCGCCTCCGTCGGCAGATTCCTTCGGTGGCCGGAGCGCTTCAGCGAGTTCCGCTCAGTTTCGTTTGCCTCCGGTTGAGGCCGCGCAACGTGAGAGGCGTGCAAACACCTCAACGAGAGCCTCGGCTTCCGGACCTGTGAGATCGCTGATGCAGAGGCTGCCCTCGACAAAGACGGTCCAGACGCCGTCGTAGGTGGCTTCTTTGTGGATCTGCATGGCTGGACACCTCACCGGGGCAATGATGCTCGCCGGACCGGGTTCCGGGTCGGAGGCATATCGGACTCCGCCTCACCGCTTGTTGAGATCCGGCAATGGATCTCCTCTTCCCCACTCCGTCGCCACGCTCATCCGTACGGTGCAGAGATGCTGCCCATCGGCTGAGCGAACCACAGCAGCGAGGGCAGCTTCGTGCTCACCGACCGTGATCACCCGGGCAAGCT
>NZ_JBAWTG010000523.1:0-502 GCF_037106235.1 Methylobacterium nigriterrae
CGGTGGAGGCAGCCCAATGATCATCTATCGCCAGCACGCCCGCGTCCTCGTCCAGGGCATCACCGGCAAGCAGGGGACATTCTGGACCGAGAAGATGATCGCCTGCGGCACGAGCGTCGTGGCCGGCGTCAACCCGAAGCGGGCCGGGGAGCGGCATCTCGGGCTGCCCGTCTACGAGACGGCCAAGGCCGCGATGGCCGAGACGCCGTTCGACTGGGCGGTCATGTTCATCCCGCCCGCCGCCGCCCGCGCGGCGGCCCTCGACGCCATCGAGGCGGGCGCCGGAACCGTGGTGATCCTGACCGAGCACATCCCCGCCCGCGACGTGATCGCCATCCATCACGCGGCCGCCCGGCACGGCACCCGGATCATCGGCCCGAACACCGCCGGCCTCGTCACCCCGGGCGAGGGCTTCGTCGGCATCATGCCGGGCCACAACCCGAACATCTTCCAGCCGGGCGAGGTCGGGGTGATCTCGCGCAGCGGCAGCCTCGGCACGCTG
>NZ_JBAWTG010000524.1:0-497 GCF_037106235.1 Methylobacterium nigriterrae
GCCCTACCTGCCCCCGCTCTTCGCGCACGGGATGTGCCGCTTCTGGGTGCCGAACGAGGAGCCGACGCCCGACTTCGAGCTCGATACCGGTGTCGGCGCGCGGGTGCGCCGCGACTACTACCGGCTGCTCACAGACCTCTACATCTCACGACATCTGCTGCCGCTGCAGGAGTGGTCAGCGAGCCATGGCCTCGGCGTCGATCCCCGCGCTCGGAGTGCGGGTGTTCGAATTCGACCTGCTCGCCGTGCCAGAGCCGTTCGTTGCTGTGTGCAAGAATCCCACCACCGAGCTGGCTCTCGAAGGGTGGTGCCTGCGGGTGCTCAGCGAGGAGCCGGATGGCCCACGCACGATCCACCTCGAGGGCGTCGGCCCCGGAGACTGGCGCGAGATCGATGCACTCAAGGGTGTCTCCGGCATCGGACGTTACACCGCCAGGGTTGTGCTGCAGGATGAACGGCTCGCGGATCGCCCTGCCGTCATCGATCTTGGCAGGCTC
>NZ_JBAWTG010000525.1:0-489 GCF_037106235.1 Methylobacterium nigriterrae
CGGACGAGCCAGCCCTCAGCGCCGCAGACGCAAACACCGCGCGCCTGAAAGCAGCTCGCCTGGCAAGAGACGCCGCAAGCGATAAGGCAAAGAGCACAGGGCGCCGATGAGCGCGAAGCACGTCTCAGATCGACCAGTGATCAATTCACCAGAACCCCGCATCACAGCGCGGCCTCACTGCTGTTTGCCAGTGCACCACAACGCCGTGATCTCTCGTAGCACCGTATCACCGTTTGCCGCCGCAGTGCCCGCCGACCCGAAGGATCGGGCGGATCGGCGCACAACCACACCCTCCTTCAGGACCACCCAATCGAAGCGGCCCGGCTCCGTCCGAGAGGGCTCGATCTGCAACGTGTAGGGGCTGGGCGTGAAAACGACCATTCTGAGCATGTGGGAGGCCGCATCGGCATCTGCCATGTGCCGCCAGAACGTCGTTCTCCTCCGTCGCGTGCCGTGCTGAAGCCCGGGGCTGGGCACGACAGGCCATAG
>NZ_JBAWTG010000526.1:0-488 GCF_037106235.1 Methylobacterium nigriterrae
CGAGCTCGCGGGCATGCTCGGGCTTGTAGAGCGCCCAGGCGAGGGCGCGGACGGCCGCGTCGGCCTCCTCCTGGCTCACCTCGGCGAAGAGCCGCTGCGTGGCGCGGGCGCGCCTCATCACCGCGTCGACCGGGCCGGTGTCGAAGGCGTTCGGGGTCGTGGATGCAAGTTTCGGCTTGCTGAGCGGTTGTGTGGCAGCAACGGACATGGCGAATTCCTCACTTTTCGAAAGGATGGTACGAGGACTGGCGCCGGTTCATCGGCCGGCGCCGCGCAGCTTGGTTTACTCCGCAGCCTTTACCGGCTGAGTTTGGCTGATAGGTGCTCCGGCGGGCTCAGCCTCGTCGACGAAGGGCTCGTCGGGTCGCATGCGCAGCGCCAAGATGGCTCCGAGCAGCAGCAGGCCGAGCGAGGCGACGAAGGGCAGGTCCCAGCGCCCGGTCGCGTCGATCACGGCGCCGAACACCACCGGCGAGATCATGCCGGCA
>NZ_JBAWTG010000527.1:0-487 GCF_037106235.1 Methylobacterium nigriterrae
CGCCAGGAGATGCTGCGGCTCCGGCGCGCTCACGATCGCACCCTTGCGCGGCTTCGCCTCGACGAGGCCGGTCATCGCGAGCTGAATCAGCGCTTCGCGGATCGGCGTGCGCGACACTCCGAAGCGTTCGGCGAGTTGTACCTCATCCAGGCGCGAACCGATGGCGAGACGCCCATCGACGATTTCATCCTCGATCGCCTGCCTCAGACGTTGAGTCTGGCTCATCTGATGTCCTCCCGGCCCAGATGATTTTCCGGTCCCGCCCATTATGCAATGGGGTTGACAAAATATACAAGAGGGACTTTGCTACATACCAGCCGGCAGCTTCAGTATAAGCCGGGCGCCAAAGTACGTTACCGTGCGGTGCAACAAACAGCGCAGCCATTGTGCGCTGCGGGAGAGAGACGCCATGGCCCTGACACGACGCCATATCCTTGCCTCGGGCCTCGCGGCCCCCGCCATCCTCACCTTCGGCCTGAATGCCGCG
>NZ_JBAWTG010000528.1:0-486 GCF_037106235.1 Methylobacterium nigriterrae
CTCCGGCGTGAACGTTCGTTTCGTTGTCCCCATCAGACACCTTCCAGCCCCCATGGGAGCGTAGCAGAGGTGTCCACTCATTCAGAGGAGGATCAGGTCATGCCTCGGCTGCTGAGCCACGTGGCCAGATCGCCGGCGACATAGCTCGACCCGTTGTCGGTCAGCAGCCGCGGACGTTGCACGACCTGCACCTGATCGAGCCCGGCGGCGGTCAGCGCCAAGTCGAGCGTGGCGGTGACGTCGCTGGCCTGCATCGTCGCACAGAGCTTCCAGGCTACGATGTAGCGCGAGAAGTCGTCCAGCACGGTCGACAGGTAGTACCAGCCCCAGCCGACCACCTTCAGGTAGGTGAAGTCGGTCTGCCAGAGCTGGTTGGGCGCCGTGGTTTTGTCGCGGAACGCTTCCGCTGCCTTGACGACGATGTAGGCCGGGCTGGTGATCAGGTCCTGAGCTTTGAGCAGACGGTAGACGGTGGCTTCCGAGACG
>NZ_JBAWTG010000529.1:0-486 GCF_037106235.1 Methylobacterium nigriterrae
GCTCTGCGCCGCCTTCGACCGGCTCCGGCCCGAGCACGGGCCGCACGAGCGCCTGATCGGCTTCGTGCCCGACCGGCCCGGCCATGACCGGCGATACGCCATCGACCCGTCCAAGGCGGAAGCCGAGCTCGGCTGGGTGCCCGCGAAGGACTTCGAGGCGGCGCTCACCGAGACGGTGCGCTGGTATCTCGCCAACGAAGGCTGGTGGCGCCCGATCCGGGTGGGCCGCTACGCGGGCGAGCGGCTCGGCCTCGCCCCGGCCAGATCGCACGCGACGGCGGGCTGAGCCCGATGGACATCCTGCTCCTCGGAGGGGCGGGCCAGGTCGGCACCGAGTTGCAGGCCATCGCCTGGGACGCGGATATCCGGGTGCACGCGCCGACCCGCGCGGAGCTCGATAGTACCGACGCAGATGCCGTCGCGGAGATGCTGGCGGGGCGCGACTACCGGGCGGTGATCAACACCGCCGCCTACACGGCGGTCGAC
>NZ_JBAWTG010000530.1:0-485 GCF_037106235.1 Methylobacterium nigriterrae
ATTAACCCAGGTTACATGCAGCGTACTGCTTCGATCTAAAGGCGGGAGAATTGCTTGTCTTCGTCTGTCGGATTGCGTACCGGGTGCCATTCGGTCGGGAATGCTGCAGCCGGAGATCTTACCGCGTCTGAGACAGCTCCTCCTGTTGGCTTCATCCATCTTGGTGTCGTGGAGGCGATCCGCACCGTTCTGGTCGAACTCGGCGCTGATCTCGACGACCTCCTCACGGAAGCGGACCTCGATCCGCGGCTCTTCAACGGCGGCCACAGGCTCGTCCCGTTCACAGCCCTCGGCCTCCTGATCGCCCTCGCGGTCGACCGCACGTGCTGCCCGCATCTCGGGCTGCTTGTCGGCCAGCGCACCACGCTGGCCTCGCTCGGGCTACTCGGCCTGCTGCTGCGCAGCTCCGAGACGGTCGGGGACGCCTTGCGGGCGCTCGAAGCCCATCTGTGCGTGCGGAACCGGGGCGCGGCGGTCGGCCTCGG
>NZ_JBAWTG010000531.1:0-484 GCF_037106235.1 Methylobacterium nigriterrae
TCACTCCGCTTCCGAGACGAACAGGTACGTCGCAGCCGGGTGGGCCGCCGCGCTGGCCCGATGGGTCACGCTCTCGACCCGGAAATGCTGATAGCCCTCGCCGCTGTCCTTCGGCACCGAGATGGTGTCGCCGGGCCTCGGAAGGGTGGCGAACTCGTATCGCCCGACCTCGGTCTTCTCATCCTTCCAGACCTCACACGCGTTCGCCATTTCCGCTCTCCTGTTTCGCACCCAGCTACCCCAGCGGCTGGTGAGTCTTGAGAGGCTGGACAGTGCCCCAGCCGCCGCCTACGGCAGCTGGGGTGAGGCTTATTGGATATGCTCCAGGCGGACCGCTCCCCCGCTGGCTCAATAAGCCCGGTTTGACCGTTCAAACTGAACCGGGAGTGATCCTCCTCTGAATGAGTGGACACCTCTGCTACGCTCCCATGGGGGCTGGAAGGTGTCTGATGGGGACAACGAAACGAACGTTCACGCCGGAGTT
>NZ_JBAWTG010000532.1:0-482 GCF_037106235.1 Methylobacterium nigriterrae
TGACGGCCCGCGCACAGTCAGTGCAGGTGAAATTCCGCACCAATCGCTCGCAACTCGGCGGGTTTGATCAGGCGGCTGTGCGCCACCTTTACAGAATGCAGCGGCCCGTCGAGCGTGTTCTGCCAGAAGGCCAGGAAGCGCTTCAGCTCGGGAAAGTCCGGAAACAGGTCGTGGTGCTGCCAGACAAAGATTTGAAGCAGATGCGGATGGTCGGGCAGGTGATAGAGGATCTCGGCCGTCGTGAGACTGTAGCCTTCGAGTTGGCGGCGGAAGGTTGATGACGCACTCATCACTGAACCTCGTTTGATCGTCCAGACAGATACTCAGATCCAAGCAAGATGGTTGCCGCGACGGCTCGGGGGAGCTCAGGATTGAGCAATGAGTGCAATCGTTTAGCACTCCTGGAGGAGCATTGCTGCCAGGCTCGCGCCGTTCCTGCTAGCACTCGCAGTGGCAGAGTGCTAAAAACCTGCGCGGCGGCC
>NZ_JBAWTG010000533.1:0-480 GCF_037106235.1 Methylobacterium nigriterrae
GAGGCGGGCGCCAAGGTCCGACGGCGCTTCGACGGCCTGCTGGCGGCGATACAGCGTCACCGCCATCGCGTTGGCAGTCTCGGTCCGGCCCTCGACCACTTCCGCAAGGTCGCACACAGCTATCGGCCCGGGCTGTTCCACGCTGCCGACCTGGCCGACCTGCCGCGCACCAACAACGCCCTGGAACAGCTGTTCGGCTCGCAGCGATACCACGAGCGGCGCGCCACCGGGCGCAAGACAGCCTCGCCCGGTGCGGTGTTGCGTGGATCGGTCCGGCTCGTAGCTGGCATCGGCACCCGGGCCCAAACCCTGTCCGGACGCGACCTCGGCCGGATTGATCACGCACAGTGGCGTGACCTGCGTCGATCTCTCGATCGGGGGCGGCAGGCCCGCACCGCACGAACCCGCTTCCGCCGTGATCCCGATGCCTACCTCAGGGCGCTCGAACGGCAAGCCCAACAGCCGACTTTGCCGTCCTAG
>NZ_JBAWTG010000534.1:0-479 GCF_037106235.1 Methylobacterium nigriterrae
TGCTACTGCGGGCAGGAACGCGTCTGCTCGCCGCCGCTTTGCTCTCTGCAACGACGAGGGAGCGAAACGATGAGCCAAGGTGGCACGCCGCAGCCCGGCGGTGAACCGAAGCCGATTTGGGATCCGCCATCCAAGCCTGAGGGACCGGAAGGCAATCCTCCCTCTGCTCCCGAGGAGGACGAGCCCGAGATCGAGGAGACCGAGGAGCAGCCGAGCTGAGCCTCGCCATCACAGCCTCGTCCGGTTCGCGCTGGGCGGGGCTCCTTGCGGTTCAGCCCCGCCTCCCCTCACCCGTTCGCACCAAGCCAGCCCTCCTGAAGGGACTGGCGGGCGTATTGCGGGATACGCAGGCCATAGGCAGGCTCTCTTGCGTGAGGCCGAGCACAGCCGCCCAGGTCTCACCGCTAGACGAAGCCCCGCGGACTGAGCACCCGTGGGGCTTCAACCGGCCGAGACGCGAGCCCCGTACTAACCTAAGA
>NZ_JBAWTG010000535.1:0-479 GCF_037106235.1 Methylobacterium nigriterrae
CACGCCAGAGCGCGTAGCGAACCGCCGCGAGGGCGTCGATGAAGGTCGGCTTTGGTTTGGCGTACCATGCGGCCGTCGTGATCCGGGCGCGTTCGCGGATCGGCAGACGGCTGGCGAGCAGCGTCACGATCGAGAACAGCGCGAGCAGGCAGGGTGTGGTGCGGGCGATGGCCTTGTCCGACCACTGCCGCTGCGTCTCCACGCCGAGGTGAGCGCGAGCCTCTTGGAAAGTGACCTCGACGTTCCAGCGGCGCACGAACCAAGACACGACCTGTACCGGCTCGCGGTTGATGTCGGTGCAGAGCAGGGCCTGCGGTGCGAAGCGGCTCTCGGGATCGCGCACCAGCACCCATCGGATCGGCACGACCGGCAAGCCGCCGTGCCGCCAAACTGCGGTCGCAGTGGCGATCTCGATGGTGCGCTCACCCGCTCCATACCAGCCGGGCATGACGGTCATCTGCCACCTCGTGCGCGGGGCC
>NZ_JBAWTG010000536.1:0-478 GCF_037106235.1 Methylobacterium nigriterrae
CACCTCCGGTGTCCAGGGGGCTTCGAGGAAATCGACGGCTCCCGCCTTCATGGCGCGTACCCCGAAGCCGACGTCGCCATTGCTCGCACCGACCGCCACGACGGGCAGGTGCGAGCGTGAGGGTTTCAGCTCACTCGCGACCCCCAAGCTGCCGGCCTCCTCCAGGTCGAGCACGACGCAGCCGGACATCAGCGAGACCGCCATCTTGAGGAGGGCCTGCCCGCTCACAAAGGCCTGCACCTCGTACCCGCCGGACTGCAGGGCATCGACGAGGCTGCGCCGGGCGTCGCCCCCAACCGCGACCACGTAGGCGCGCAGGCCAGTGTCGATGGTGACATCCTGCGCGATCCCGCCCGCTGACCGGCTCCGTCCGTCAATGCCCGGGATCGGGAAGAAGGTGTCGCGGATGCGGCGCACCGCGTGGTCCGAGGCGCGCAGGATGCGGTACTCCAGAACCAGCGTCTCGCCGCGACCGACC
>NZ_JBAWTG010000537.1:0-478 GCF_037106235.1 Methylobacterium nigriterrae
CAGGCCAAGGAGCTCGTGGGCCAGACGCGCCTGCAGGCCGAGTTCGTGCGCGACCAGATCCGCTCCGCCATCGTCACCACCTGGGGCCAGCTCGAGGCCGCCAAGGCCCAGGTGATCGCCTCGCAGGCCCAGGTCCAGGCCAACGAGGTGGCGCTGAACGGCGTGCGCGAGGAGGCCCGCGTCGGCCAGCGCACCACCCTCGACGTGCTGAACGCGCAGCAGGAACTCTTGAACGCCCGCGTGAACCTGATCGTGGCCCAGCGCAACCGCGTGGTGTTCTCCTACGGCGTCGTGCAGCAGATCGGGCGCCTGACCGCCCGCTTCATCGCTGTGCCGGTGGCGGCCTACAGCCCGAAGACGCATTTCGATCAGGTCAAGGATCTCTGGTACGGCGTGCGCACGCCGGACGGCCGCTGAGGCGCGCGCCCGGAGCCGCATTCGGGCGGCTCCGGTTTCCCCTGGACTGTGTTCGGAACGC
>NZ_JBAWTG010000538.1:0-474 GCF_037106235.1 Methylobacterium nigriterrae
TGGCTGGTTCATCGTAGTCCTGAGGCACGAAGATGAAGCAGACATCCGGGCCGGCACGGAAGCCGGTGGAAGCCGTGATCAAGGACATCCGCCGGGCCACGCGCCGGCAGTTCTCGGCTGAAGAGAAGATCCGCATCGTGCTGGAAGGCCTGCGCGGCGAGGACAGCATCGCCGAACTGTGCCGGCGCGAGGGGATCGCCAGCTCGATGTACTACGGCTGGTCCAAGGAGTTCCTGGAGGCGGGCAAGCGGCGGCTGGCCGGCGACACGGCCCGTGCCGCCACCTCCGACGAGGTCAAGGATCTGCGCCGCGAGGCCGGCGCGCTCAAGGAGGTCGTGGCCGATCTCCTCCTGGAGAACCGCCTGCTCAAAAAAACTAGGACGGCAAAGTCGGCTGTCTGTTAGCATCTGGAGCTGGGGGCGCCTGATGGAAGGGGTGCCATGTCTCGCATCCAAGTCCGGATCCCCGATCGCG
>NZ_JBAWTG010000539.1:0-470 GCF_037106235.1 Methylobacterium nigriterrae
GAGGCGGACAGTGTTTGGGTTGAGGCAAGCTCAACCGAGGCTGCCATCGTCCAGGCTCGCTCCGTCGCGGCCACGGTCCTGGCAGACGCCGCAGGCATTGCCTTGCTGATGAAGGGCAATGTGGTGCTCTGGTCGGAACGGCGAGGAATGCCGAGGCCGGATCACTTGCGAGCAGCCCCAATGGCCGGCGCCACGGAGTGTCGAGCCGCTGATCCTAGCGAGAGGTTGCCGGTTCAGAGGCCTGTGGCTCGGGCGCCTCAATCGCCTGCGTCCAGAGGCGCCATGGTGCGGGAACCGGCAGGAACTCGCCCTCGTCCAGCGTCCATGCGGGCTGATGGTCGGCAGCCACGGTCATGCGGAATGGATTTTCGCCCGGTGACCCGATCAGCACAACGGTGAGCGTGTTTCGGCCGGCGTGCAGCCAGGGGGTCACGTCGAAAGTGAACCCGTCGAGAGACGGCTCGATTCCC
>NZ_JBAWTG010000540.1:0-469 GCF_037106235.1 Methylobacterium nigriterrae
GGACGACGGCTCCTCAGCGGGTCATGCCGTGGCCGTGATCGGCGGCTCCCCGGTCGATGGACCCTGAAGCGCCGCAGCGAGGCGGGCGGCGAGCGCCGCATTGTTCTTCACGAGGGCGATGTTGGTGACCAGGCTGCGACCGCCTGTCAGCGCGAGGATGCGGGAGAGAAGGAAGGGCGTCACGGCCTTGCCGGAGATCCTGCCCTCATCAGCCTGCCTCAAGGCAGCCTCGATCAGCACGGCGATCTCAGCGGCGGGGATCTCGTCGGCCTGCGGCACCGGGTTCGCAATGAGAACGCCGCCGCTCAAGCCCAGCGCCTCCTTGGTCCGGACCAACTCGGCGACCGCGTCTGGCGTATCGAGCCGCAGGGGCGAGGGCAGCCCGCTGTCGCGGCTCCAGAAGGCGGGCAAGCGATCGGTGCCGTAGCTCACGACGGGGACGCCGCGCGTCTCCAGGTACTCGAGGGTG
>NZ_JBAWTG010000541.1:0-468 GCF_037106235.1 Methylobacterium nigriterrae
CGATGGCGGTGTCCCGCCTGATCAAGCAATGCGAATAGGAACGGTCAGAATAGAACGGTGGCACTGGCTTCCAGGACCACAACAAGCCAGGGAGATGACAATGACTCCTCTGAAATTTGCGGGGTTATTTGCCGTTGCGGCGCTTGCGCTTGGACTGGGAAGCGCAGCCGAGGCTGCTCCACTCAGCAATTCTCGGCCCGCGGTTGAAGCGTCCGGCGTGGCAGACGGGCTGGTCATCAAAACGCAGACCCTAGGCATGGAGCGCCGGCACAACCGCAGGATGGATCGCCAAGACCGGCGGATGGACCGACAGGTAAATCGGCAGGAACGGAGGATGGATCGGCACGACCGACGGATGGAGCGGAGCTACTGATACGGGCCTGTAAGCTCAAACCTGGGTCTGCGCCCTCATGATGCTCACGGGCGCGGCGAACGCGCAGGACGCCTGCTCGCCCCAGCGGACCGGCC
>NZ_JBAWTG010000542.1:0-467 GCF_037106235.1 Methylobacterium nigriterrae
TGCAGGAGGGCCGTGGCCACGATCGGCGTGAGCCCGCTCGCGAAGATTCCGGAGAATTGATAGACGAAGGAGATGCCGGTGTAGCGCACCCGTGCGGGAAAGAGTTCCGAGAACAGAGCCGCCTCCGGCCCGTAGACGGAGGCGTAGAGGATGCCGAAGGGCACGATGAGGGCGAGCCAGATCGCGGTCGTGTTCCCGGGAAAGGTCAGGAAGATCCAGAAGGCCGGGAAGGCGGAGAGACCGGTGATCAGGGACCCCCAGGCGTAGACACGGGTGCGGCCGATCCGGTCCGACAGTGAGCCGAAGAACGGGATCGTCGCGCACATCACGAGCGCGGCGGCGGTCACGCCGAGCAGCGCCTCGGTGCGCGGCACGTGCAGGGTCTGCGTCAGGTAGCCGATCGAGAAGACCGCGAAGATGTTGAAGAACACGCCGTCGATCGTTCGCGCACCCATGCCCGCGAGCAC
>NZ_JBAWTG010000543.1:0-459 GCF_037106235.1 Methylobacterium nigriterrae
CGGCTTCGGGCTTGCCGGCATGATCTCGCCGGTGGTGTTCGGCGCCGTGATCGACGCGACCGGGCGCTGGGACCTGCCCTTCGTCGCCTCGCTCGGCCTTCTCCTGGTCGGAGCCGCCCTGGCGCTGCGCATGCGACCCGACGAGCCCTTCGTCGACGAGGCCGAGCCCGCCGCACGTCCGCTCGCCCGGACGCTGCCGGCCGAGCCGGCGGCCTGATCGAGATGCCCCGCGCCGGACGGCGCGGCGGCCCCACGCTTCCTCTCCCATCCATCGAGGATCTTGCCATGCCCGCAACTGCTAAACAGCCGCTCAGCCGCACCGAGCCGGTGGCGATCAGCCCGACGGCCGTCGATGCCGGCCCCGTCGATGACGTGATGCGGCGCGCCCGCGCCGCGCAGCGGCTCTTCGCCGAGGTGAGCCAGGAGGAGGCCGACGCGGCCGTCCGCGCCCTCGCCTGG
>NZ_JBAWTG010000544.1:0-458 GCF_037106235.1 Methylobacterium nigriterrae
CCGGTGGCAAACTCCTTGACCGCCATGATGGCCTGTCGTTTGTCACGGCCGCTGGTGGCGTCATCTGCGCGGAGCTTGAAGAAGGCTATCGCGTCATTGAAAACGTCGGCGACGCACTGCCGCATGTTTTTCTCGGAGACGGTGTTTGGCATTGAGGGCCTCTCTAGGCGGCACATTGCGCGGGCGCATGGGGATGGGACGAGGTATCGCAATCAGAGCTGGAGTCAGGTGCGCTGACGTGGGGCGTCACGGGTAGAACCTCTGCGGGCAGTGTGCTCGTGTCGGACGCTGATGGCTGCGCGAGGGCAGGGCAGAGCCTGCCCCAGACCGCTGCCGGTGGGACTGAGCCCGGCTCTTCGGCGAGCAGGGCCAGCCGGAGTTCGTGAAAGTTGGTTCGAGTGATGTACGGCACCGTGAAGGGCCCTCCGTTCGTTGCGGTGGACGGCGTGTACGGCAGG
>NZ_JBAWTG010000545.1:0-458 GCF_037106235.1 Methylobacterium nigriterrae
CCCGAGCATCCCCGCCCGGCCGGGTTGGCTGCGTGTGACGGTGCCGAATGACGGGCCGGCGCCTGGGCGGGGTCAGTGTTCGCGCCAGGCCTTTGCGATCCCGTCGATCTTCGTGAAGCTCGCCCAGCCGCTGACCCCGCCCACCAGGGCCAGAACGATCAGACCCGTGATGCGGACCTGCCGGCGGATCGCCGACCGGGTCGAGGAGGCGGCCGGGCGCGCCTCGGTGCGGCGGCCCTTGCGGGCGGTCTCGTCGGCGAGGGGAAGGGTGGTGGGCATCACGCGCTCTCCTTCACGATCTGCATGCGGGGATGGGGAACGGGGCTGCCGGGCGAGGCCGGGTCGCGGGCCTCGGCGGGGCCGCGTCGGGCGAGGACCTGCTCTTTCGGTCCGAAGGCCTGGGCGCGGCCGTCCTGCATGGTCAGGATGAGATCGACGCCGGCGAGCGCGCTCATGCG
>NZ_JBAWTG010000546.1:0-456 GCF_037106235.1 Methylobacterium nigriterrae
AGCCCACCGCGACCATGACACCAGCAACAATGCCGAGCGCAACCTCGCGGCCTTCTGCCAGCGCTGTCACCTGCTCCACGATCGGCCCGAACACCGGCGGCGGCGATGGCTCACCCTGTTCCGAAGGAAGGCGCTGGGAGACCTGTTCCGTGGGCCGTACTCTGGCCCATAAGGCCAGCAATGGTCCACGAAGAGGAAAGCCGCGGTCGGTTTTGACCGCGGCCCGCTTGTGTCAGCTACCGGCACCTACTTGCGGCTGTAAGCGAGTGCAGCCCGCCTGTTGCCGGAGCGCCCGCTCGCGTTCGAGATCTCGACCTCATCCCGCCGGATCGTGTCCCGCACAGTCTCAACACGCTTCGTGCGCTCCCGCCGGACCACAACCTCTTCCCGGACCCTGACCCCCTTGGCCACGAGCGGCACCTCAGAGGTTTCCACCATCTCGACGGTGAGCTCGGT
>NZ_JBAWTG010000547.1:0-456 GCF_037106235.1 Methylobacterium nigriterrae
CGCGGCCGTCCGCGCCCTCGCCTGGGCGCTCTACAAGCCCGAGCATGCCCGCGAGCTCGCGGAACTCGCGGTCGCCGATACCGGCCTCGGCAACGTGCCCGACAAGATCCTCAAGAACCAGCGCAAGACCTTCGGGACCCTGCGCGACCTCCTGCGCGGGCGCTCGGTCGGCATCATCGAGGAGGATCCCGCCAAGGGCATCGTGAAATACGCCAAGCCGATGGGCGTGATCGGCGCCGTGACGCCCTCGACCAACCCGAGCGCGACCCCGGTCAACAAGGCCATGATGGCGGTGAAGGGCCGCAACGCCATCGTGATCGCCCCCTCTCCGCTCGGCTACCGCACCACCGCCGGCACCGTCGAACTGATGCGCGCAGAGCTGGAGCGCATCGGCCTGCCCGCCGACCTCGTGCAGATCCTGCCGCACCCGGTCACGAAGGACTCGACCGAGGCGAT
>NZ_JBAWTG010000548.1:0-455 GCF_037106235.1 Methylobacterium nigriterrae
CGGGCGCTACAAGACCCTCTGGCAGGGCGGCCGCCGGATCGTCTCGTTTGCCGTGCCGGGCGACCTCTGCCGCATGCACAGCTCCGGCCCCTCCGCGCGTGACATGCGGCTGGGCGCGCTCACGCCCTGCTTGGTGGTCGACATCCCGCGCGCAAGACTGACGGAGCTGATCGAGACGCATCCTGGCATTGCTCGCGCCCTGCGCTGGCTCACCCTGATGGAACTGAGCCGGGCGCGGGAATGGCTGGTGAACGACAGCCGACCAGCGGACAGGCGCTTGGCCCACCACTTCTGCGAGTTGCTGGTCTGCCTGCAGGTGGTGGGGCTTGCCGACGCGAACAGCTTCGAGCTGGCGATCTCGCAGACGGATCTGGCGGACGCGCTCGGCATTTCGCAGGTCCACATCAACCGCGTGCTGCAGGCGTTACGGGCGAGCGACCTGGTCGTCTGGAGCA
>NZ_JBAWTG010000549.1:0-452 GCF_037106235.1 Methylobacterium nigriterrae
GAGGCGCGCGGCAAGCAGGCGGAGGTTCGGCTGCAGATCCTGCAGGTCGACCAGGACATGCGCAACGAGGTCAGCAAGGACCTCACCGACATCCGCGCCAAGATCTCCGAGAACGAGGAGAAGCAGACCGCCGCCCTCGACATCCTGAAGCACACCGACCTGCGCGCCCCCCAGGACGGCGTCGTGCACCAGATGAGCGTGCACACGGTGGGAGGACTGATCACGCCCAACGAGCCGGCCATGCTGATCGTGCCAGTGTCCGACGAGCTCGCGGTCGAGGCCAAGATCCACCCGCAGGACATCGACCACGTCCAGATCGGGCAGCCGGCGGTGCTGCGCTTTGCCGCCTTCAACCAGCGCACCACCCCCGAGATCAAGGGCGTCGTCAAGCTCGTCTCGGCCGACGTCACCCAGGACAAGGACGATAAGTCGGGCCAGTCCTTCTACAAGGC
>NZ_JBAWTG010000550.1:0-452 GCF_037106235.1 Methylobacterium nigriterrae
ATGGTACTGATCCCTCTGGTGTTTCAGAGCCTGTGCCCTGCTTCGTGAGAGGGGATGTGTGTCGCACTGCACCATCATACAAACAGATGCTGTCGATAGCCGATATCGATGACGTCAATTCAAATTGCGCTGTGACCGAGGCGTGGCCAGCCTGATTTGCATCCTTGAGTTAGCCACGCGCGCATGAGGCTCACTGGAAGTCACTCACGCACCTCCAGAGGGCCGGATTCTCCCAATCCCTCCGCCGCCCGAGGACTCCGCCAAATGAAATTTGCAGCGGTGGAGGTTCCAGGAAATTCTTTTGAAATTTTGATATGCGGCATCGGGTATGCCTGCGCGTTTCTGCGTCATGCGAACCGCGATCATCTGCGCGCTTCTAGTCCTGATGTGCTTCCTTCCAGACGTCGTTCTGGCCGCGACCGCCGCTACGGCTGTGCCGTCTCACGATCCGC
>NZ_JBAWTG010000551.1:0-450 GCF_037106235.1 Methylobacterium nigriterrae
AGGCGGTCGAGCACGCCCACGGCATGCCAGAAGTCCGCGCTCGGCCGGCGACAGATGCCCGAGGGCGACCCGCATCTCGGCCATCGCGGCAACAGCATGAGGCAGAGTTATCGACGGCCGGCGAGTTCGCAGGCGCCGCCCATGAACTTCTCGATGGCGGTCATCGCCTTATCCAGCGACCCGTGCATTCGGTTGATCCCAAGCAGCGCGCTGCTCGGCTCCGGCTCGATCTCGAAGACCACGAGCCCCTCGAAGCGGCGATGGATCGTGCCGAGATGGCGTCCGAGCCGGTCGCTCAGGCTCCACTCGGTGCTGGATGATCCTGTCGGGGTGACGACAACGTCCATGACCGACGCCCTGATGGCACGAGGAGCGTCCGTGCAATGGGTCTGATCGTGATCGCCGAGACAGCGGCTGGCAACGGATTGCTGCGCAGACCAAGGCCCGCTT
>NZ_JBAWTG010000552.1:0-450 GCF_037106235.1 Methylobacterium nigriterrae
CTACCTGCATCTGGGAGACCGAGCCGCCGGGGGCGTCCACCATCAGGCCCGGAAAACGCACTACGCCCATGGATCGATTGTGCAGTGCAGCACGTTTCCTCACTGGAAGTAAGGACTCAGCTTTGAAAATTTATCACCGAAACACGGTCACCCATGCGCAGATCTACCACCGAGATACGGGTGCGCGTGCGCAGATCGCACGGGATATAATCGACGCGCGTCTTGAGGTTCTGCCCGACGGTGAATTGCGAAGCTTTTGGCAGAAGGTTGCGAAGCTTTACGCGAAGTGTCAGGTTGGAGCAGCCAACGCTGCCGAAGCTCCCCCTCGATCTGGTCAGGTGCTTGACTTTAGTAGGAAGCACCGCAAAGCAGCCTAGGATCTATATGCTCGCACCCGCCCATTCAAAATATTATGCAATCCCCTCAGGCAGTTGCGCCTTGCGTATAAGC
>NZ_JBAWTG010000553.1:0-446 GCF_037106235.1 Methylobacterium nigriterrae
ATACCGCTCGCGTCGCCCAGATCGCGTTCCGACGCGGCAATCCCTATCTGCTCCTGCGCACCCGGCTCGGCACCATCTTCGCCGACACTGAGTTCATTGACCTCTATCCCGCGCGCGGCCAGCCCGCCTACGCACCCTGGCGTCTGGCCCTCGTCACGCTCATGCAGTTCCGGGAAGGACTGAGCGACCGCCAAGCCGCCGAGGCAGTCCGTGCTCGCATCGACTGGAAGTACCTGCTCGCCCTCGACCTCACCGATCCCGGCTTCGACTACAGTGTCTTGTGCGAGTTCCGCGGCCGGCTGCTGCAGCACGAGGCCACCGGACGGCTGCTGGCCCGCATCCTCGACGCCGCGCGCGACCAGGGCGTGCTCAAGGGGCACGGGCGCCAACGCACCGACAGCACGCACGTGCTGGCGGCCGTGCGCGACCTCAACCGGATCGAGTTG
>NZ_JBAWTG010000554.1:0-446 GCF_037106235.1 Methylobacterium nigriterrae
TCCTTCTGGTGCAGCTCGATCCGGAAGCCCGGGTCGAAGCTGCGCGTCACCATGCGCTCGCCGTGCACCTCCAGGACCCGCGAGGCGGCAAAGCCTCCCAGCAGGGCCTGGCGGACGCGGGCCGGGTCGGCGCCCGCCTTGGCAGCGAAGACCAGCGCCTCGGCCACCGCCTCGATGGTCAGCGCCACGATGATCTGGTTGGCGACCTTCGTGGTCTGGCCGTCGCCGTTGCCGCCGACCAGCGTGATGTTCTTGCCCATGGCCGCAAACAGGGGCTTGGCCCGCGCGAAGGCGGCCTCGGGCCCGCCCACCATGATGGTCAGCGAGGCCGCCTTCGCCCCGACCTCGCCGCCCGAGACCGGCGCGTCGAGGTAGTCGCAGCCGAGCGCCGCGATGCGGCGGGCGAAGTCCTTGGTGGCGATGGGCGAGATCGAGCTCATGTCGAT
>NZ_JBAWTG010000555.1:0-443 GCF_037106235.1 Methylobacterium nigriterrae
GAGAAAAAGAAAAGGGCGGCCGAAGCGGCCGCCCCTCTGGCTTGTGGTGAACCCGGGATCGCGGCCGGAGTTCAGAGGCTCGTGCGCCTCAGCGAACGATCGAGGGGCTCTGCGCGACGCTGGAGAATGCCTTGCTGGCCTCCTCGACGGCGCGGGCCGAGGTCTCGGTGATTGCCCGGCTGTCCTGAACGATGTGCTGCAGGCTCTCGCGAACCAACTCGCTCTGAACGGCGGCGAACTCCTGGACCGACTTGGCCCGGGTCAGCTTGTTGAGGCCGTCGAGGTTGCGCTGCCACTGGCTCTGAGCCAGACCGAACCAGCTGCGCGAGCTGTCCTGGAACGCCTGGGTCAGCACCGTGCCGCAGCGCGTGACCGCTTCCACGTTCTGCTTGGACTGGCGGGCCAGCCGCTCGCTGTCTTCCCCGGTGAAGCCCAGCGTCTTC
>NZ_JBAWTG010000556.1:0-442 GCF_037106235.1 Methylobacterium nigriterrae
ACTTCTTGGAACTGCGGCCTGTCTGTCAGTCGTGAGCGGTGTGCAGGCGGCAGATCTTCCGGTCAAGAAGGCCGTACCCGTCGAGTACGTTCGCGTTTGCGGCGCCTACGGAGCAGGGTTCTTTTATATTCCCGGCACTGACACCTGCCTGCGCATCTCGGGACGTGCGCGGTTCGAGTACGGCTATCAGACGGTTCTCGGTCGGAACCAGGGCGCTGGTGACGTCTCCGGCTACCGCGGCCTGCTGCGGCTCAACGTCGATGCCCGCACCCAGACGGCCTACGGCACCCTGCGCGCCTTCACCCGCATCGAGATGGCGTCGCGGACAGGCACCCCGACCTTCAACTCCGGCACGCAGCAGCGCATCGGCAACGCCTTCCCGGCCCTCGGCCAGGATCAGTTCGGCCGCGCCCAGCAGTTCGTGAACGTCGACAAGGCCTTC
>NZ_JBAWTG010000557.1:0-441 GCF_037106235.1 Methylobacterium nigriterrae
GGGCTGTCGACCGGCGGCCCGGCCTGCGTGATGGCCAGGCCGAGCCAGGCGAAGCCCGCCAGCGACAGCAGCGCCGCAAGGGTGATAGGCATGGTCGGCATCGGCAGGACGATGGCCAGGCCGATGCAGAGCGCGACCGAGATAAGCCAGTCCGCGAACAGCACCAGGTTCGCGTCGAGCGACGACCTGACAAGCCGAAGCCGGCGGCGCCACGCCGACCGTTTGCGCCAATCGTTGAGGTGGAAGGTTGCCATCGCTGCCTCCTTCAGTTCAGCACCTGCTCCCCTGGTGCGACACCACTCGGCTTCCGACGCGTGAGTACGAAGGGGAAGCGGCGGCTTGGTTGCAGGACGCGGTGTTCCGGCACCTCGGTGGCCCGACCCGCCGCTGTGACCCCGTCGAGTTCGAGCAAAGCCGCGAGCACCTCGTGAAGTGGCACCG
>NZ_JBAWTG010000558.1:0-441 GCF_037106235.1 Methylobacterium nigriterrae
AGAGCGTCGTGCTGGGGCCGAAGCCGCGAAGCAGGCGATGGCAGACTGCGGAGCCGTCTCAGGCGACGCCGGCGCCTGCCAAGTCGCGCGATCGGCGCAAAGCTCCGAAAGCGGATTGAGCAGCAAGCCGCCCCTATGGTGGATCCGCCGGCCACGAGAGCGGCTCTGCGGATCCGCCGACGAGAAGCGGATTTTGCAGGACCGTCAGCATTCATCCCCCGGAAACTTGAGAGACCGTCTACTTCTGCACATTTTCTGACTTGCCTACGCAACCGAACGCGCCGATTTGCATGTGGTCGACCAGGAGACCACCATGGAAACGGACGGAACAACTTCACTTGCGCACAATGAAATGCTCGAGCGGGCGGCCGAGATCGTCTCCGCCTATGTCTCGCGCAACCACGTGGCTCCGGCAGAGCTGCCGGCTCTGATCCAGGCGGT
>NZ_JBAWTG010000559.1:0-441 GCF_037106235.1 Methylobacterium nigriterrae
GCGGACGAAGGCTCGCATCCGCGGGATCGAGGTGTTCGCTGCCAGTGATGCGAGGTGAGCGGCTCGGGCGCTCAGATCTCGGGTGCAGGCCGATGTCAGCGCCGGCCCGCTCGACCCGATCGACAGTCGGGATACCGCCCCGGGGCGGGACAGGCCCAGCCGGGGCCAATCGCGACCAGGGAGAGAAACGACAACACCATAATTTTCCTACCATGACCGGCCCGTTTTCCCAGCGGACCACGCGGCGGATGGCGGCGGTGGCCCAACGGCCGTCTCGGCAGAGCCGACCCAAAGTCTTCAGCAGCGCTCAACCGAGGGTTGCGAGAGCCGCCGCCAGATCGGCCACCAGATCGTCGGGATGCTCGATCCCGATCGAGACCCTGATCGTCGCGTCCGTGACGCCGAGGCGATCGCGCACCGCCTTCGGCACGCCCGAGTGGG
>NZ_JBAWTG010000560.1:0-440 GCF_037106235.1 Methylobacterium nigriterrae
TGGCCGAGTTCGGGGTGATCGCCGCCAAAGGACCGGTCCATACCTGCAAGCTCATTGCGGCCCTCGAGGATCCCGCCTCCGATCTGCCCCAAGCGGCGCGGGGGATCCTGGCCGTGCTGGTCGAGGAGCTCAGATCGTTGGACGAGCGCATTGCCGTGCTCGACCGCGAGATCGCCCGGCATGCGACGGAGAACTCCGTCGCGCGTCGGCTGATGACCATCCCGGGCATCGGGGCTGTGACAGCCGCAGCTCTCACGGCGCTGGCCCCACCGGCCGAGACGTTCCAGCGCGGTCGCGATTTCGCTGCTTGGCTCGGGCTGACCCCAGGTCAGCGCTCCAGCGGGGGCAAGGAGCGGCTCGGCCGGACATCCAGAATGGGCGAGCGCACCCTTCGGCGCTTGCTGATCATCGGTGCCAGCGCGGTGGCACGCTGGGCCGCG
>NZ_JBAWTG010000561.1:0-438 GCF_037106235.1 Methylobacterium nigriterrae
GAACTGGAACGCGGGCGCTTCTCAGATCAAGGGCTACGGCGAGGCGGAGATCATCGGCCAGCACTTCTCGCGCTTCTATACCGAGGAGGACCGGGCCGCCGGTATTCCTGTCAGGGCGCTGGAGACCGCCACCCGCGAGGGCAGGTACGAGGCGGAAGGGTGGCGGGTACGCAAAGATGGCACTCGCTTCTGGGCCAGTGTCGTGATCGACGCGATCCGCGACGCGTCCGGCACGCTGATCGGCTTTGCCAAGGTCACCCGCGACATCACCGAGCGGCGGAATGCGCAGCAGGACCTTGAGGAGGCCCGCACCGCCCTGTTCCAGGCGCAGAAGATGGAGGCGCTAGAGCGGGTCCCGATCAGCTGGAAGCACAAGCGTCATCCTCGTAGCCGGCGGCCGAGAAGTAGTTGCGGCACTCCGCAGGCGAAAGGCGCGCG
>NZ_JBAWTG010000562.1:0-437 GCF_037106235.1 Methylobacterium nigriterrae
CTACGGCTCGGGCGGCGGCCGCCAGTTCGGCCTGCCCAACGGCTCGACCGACAACTTCCAGACCGGCTGGGCAGCCGGCGGCGGCATCGAGTACGCGCTGCCGACCGACTCGTTCCTGAACTTCTTCCGCTCCTCGGCGGTGACGCTCAAGGTCGAGGGTCTCTACGTGAACCTCGACCGCGGCAACCGCAACAACGGCGCCTTCGCGGTCACCCCGAACGGCACCATCCTGACCGCGGCGACGCCGGGCGTCGGCCTGGTCTCGGGCGTGACCAACCGGCGCAACGACACCGAGTTCGCCGTCGTGCGCGCCGGCCTCAACTACAAGTTCGGCAGCTACTGAGCCGACCCCACGATCCCCGCGCGGATCCAAGCCCGATCCCGCCACACTCACGACAAGCCCGGCCGAGAGGCCGGGCTTTTTTCGTCGCCCCAAA
>NZ_JBAWTG010000563.1:0-437 GCF_037106235.1 Methylobacterium nigriterrae
TGACCTGACTACAGGCTCGACCAGCTTGCCCCGTGAAGGCTCAGGTGAACGCCGCACTGCCCCAAGCCGATGGAGAGGTATTCATCGACCGGCCGACGAAAACCCTGTGGTTGGAGGTTGTGTTGTGCCGAATTTCGGCATGGCGATCGAGTGCAAATCGGATTTATAGGCAACTTCTGCCGCGTATTTAAATTCTATTACACATATAGTGCACTTGCGACTCGCGAATATGTAATAGAGCAAAGATAACGTGGTGAAGGTAGAGTGAATTCACTGACCTAGTGCTCGGCGAGCAATGCCGCTCTCTGATTAGGAGGGATGAGCTGATGAGCAATGGCCTTGATCAAGCCGCGCCCGCCATCCTCGTATTGCTGCAGTAAGGGCTCATACCGGACACCACTTGGTTCGGGTCGAAGCCAGCTGACCTGATCCACGGA
>NZ_JBAWTG010000564.1:0-436 GCF_037106235.1 Methylobacterium nigriterrae
GGACATCGAGGCCCGCGTCGGGCAGATCAAGGCGCAGATCGAGGAGACCACCTCGGACTACGACCGCGAGAAGCTGCAGGAGCGCCTGGCCAAGCTCGCCGGTGGGGTGGCGATCATTCGTGTTGGCGGCTCGACTGAGGTCGAGGTCAAGGAGAAGAAGGACCGCGTCGAGGATGCCCTGCATGCCACCCGCGCCGCGGCGGAAGAGGGCATCGTCCCCGGCGGCGGCACGGCACTGCTCCGCGCCAGGAAGGCGGTCGCCGCGCTCAACAGCGACAACGCCGACGTCGCGGCCGGCATCAAGATCGTCCTCAAGGCGCTCGAGGCCCCGCTCCGTCAGATCGCCTCGAACGCGGGCGTCGAGGGCTCGATCGTGGTCGGCAAGATCTCCGACAACACGGGCTCGGAGACCTACGGCTTCAACGCCCAGACCGAG
>NZ_JBAWTG010000565.1:0-433 GCF_037106235.1 Methylobacterium nigriterrae
CGGCACGTGCAGGGTCTGCGTCAGGTAGCCGATCGAGAAGACCGCGAAGATGTTGAAGAACACGCCGTCGATCGTTCGCGCACCCATGCCCGCGAGCACATTCTTCGGGTAGTCGCGCATCATCGACACGAAGGGAATCGCCGCCTCGCGGTTGGCCTCCTTCACCTGCGTGAATTCCGGCGTCTCCATCACGTTGAGGCGGATATAGGCGCCGACCGCGACGAGCCCGACGCTGAGCAGGAATGCGAGCCGCCATCCGTAGGAGAGGAACTGCTCCTCGGACAGGCTGTAGGACAGGGCCGCGACGACCCCGGAGGCGAGGCAGAGGCCGATAGCGAGCCCGATCTGCGGGATGCTGGCGTAGAGCCCGCGCCGCTCCGGCGGGGCGTACTCGAAGGCCATGAGCACGGCGCCGCCCCATTCGCCGCCGAGG
>NZ_JBAWTG010000566.1:0-433 GCF_037106235.1 Methylobacterium nigriterrae
TCGCGGGTCGCTGCCCTCTCACCGTCTTCCCGGATGAGGCCCATCCAGTGACACAGGTGGCGGAAGGCTCGCCGCTCACAGTTGCGGGGGCAGCCGCGGCTTCGGGCGAACCCTCACCGCATTCCCTTTTGATCCCCGAAGGGAACCGTCACAATCTAGCTACGCGGTAAGTGTCGCTAGCGTCAACGGAACTTGGCGCACGATTACAGGTGTGTGTTCTGCTAACAACAGCCGTGCCTGCCGAAGAAACCTGGCGGTTCAGAAAACGCCGGTCTCGAGACCGTGGATAAGTCCAACTGCGTCCGAGGTACCAAGCCTCGCGCACGGCAGCGCTCCATAACGCCCAATCCACGAAGCTCCTCGCGGATTGGACGTTGTGGAAATGCCCAGCCTCGACCCAATGGAAGGGCCGCTCGATTGAGCGGCCCTTTTG
>NZ_JBAWTG010000567.1:0-432 GCF_037106235.1 Methylobacterium nigriterrae
TGGCGGAGCCGGCGAAAGCCATGTCATGAGGGCATGCGGCCGGACGCTTTGACGAACGGCGCGCAAGCGGGAGCCGCGATGTCAGCCTTGGTGTTTTCCGTGCGTGCCGCCGACAGCGCCAACGTGCATCGGGTGGAAGCGACGCACACCGGCCGTGGCGTGCGCTTCACCTGCACCTGCCCGGACGGCAGCGAGGGCCGCCACTGTGAGCACCGGATCGCGCTGCTACTCGGCGATACCTCCGCCCTCGTCGAGGTTGATCAGGAGGCCGTCGACGCGCTCGCCACGATGACGAAGGGCTCGCCGCTGCTGCAGGCCGTGCACAGGCTGGCTCAGGCCGAGGCTGCCGCAGCTGAGGCGCAGTTGGACCTAGAGCGGGCCAAGCAGGTCATCGCCACGATCCTGATGGGATGAGCCGATGCCACGCTGGCT
>NZ_JBAWTG010000568.1:0-429 GCF_037106235.1 Methylobacterium nigriterrae
CCACCAGATCGTCGGGATGCTCGATCCCGATCGAGACCCTGATCGTCGCGTCCGTGACGCCGAGGCGATCGCGCACCGCCTTCGGCACGCCCGAGTGGGTCGTCGAGGCCGGGTGGCTAGCAAGCGATTCCGTGCCGCCGAGGCTGACGGCGAGCTTGAACAGTTGCAGCGCGTTGAGGACCCGAAACGCCTCCGCCTCGCCGCCGACGACATCGAACGAGTAGGTCGAGCCTGGCGCCGCGCATTGCTCGGCATAGACGCGGGCCTGAGCCGAGCCGGGCGCCAGATAGGCGAGATGGTGCAGGCGCGATACCTTCGGGTGCTCGGCCAGCATTCGGGCGACGATCTCGCCGTTGCGGTTGGCGGCGCTCATGCGCAGCGAGAGGGTTTCGAGCGAGCGCCCCAGCATCCAGCAGGAATGCGGATCGA
>NZ_JBAWTG010000569.1:0-428 GCF_037106235.1 Methylobacterium nigriterrae
GACGTGCCGGCGAAGAAGCCCGTTCCCGAGAAGGCGGCGCAGGCGCCCGCCCCGGCCGAGGCGAGGGCCGAGGCGCCGCGCCCGAAGGGGCAGGCCCCCAAGGAGCAGGGCCAGAGCCAGGCCGCGCGCGACCCGATCGGCGCCCTGATCCGCGCCGACGACACCACCGCCTCGGTGACCCCGAAATCCGACCGGGCCGTACTGCAGGCCCAGCGCGCCCTGTCCAAGCTCGGCTACGGCCCGATCAAGGCCGACGGCCTGATGGGCTCGAGCACACGCGCGGCGATCGAGAAGTTCGAGCGCGACCGCACGCGGCCCGTGAAGGGCGCGGCGGCCGGCCGCACCCTGCGCGAGCTCGCCGCGCGGGCCGGGCTGTCGCCCGGTTGACGCATGCTCCGCCGAAGCGCACCGGTTCGGCGCGAGACGAT
>NZ_JBAWTG010000570.1:0-427 GCF_037106235.1 Methylobacterium nigriterrae
TCGAACACCGCGCGCGTAAGCGGTGTCGGGAAGAAGCCCGGCGCGATCGCGTTGCAGGTGACCCCGCGGGACGACCACGCTTCCGCGATGGCGCGCGTCAGCTGCAATACCGCCCCCTTGGCCGCTCCGTAGGGCGCCGAGTCCGGGAAGGCCCGGTAGGATTGCAGCGAGGCGATGTTGACGATCCGGCCGAAGCCGCGCCCGGCCATGGCTGGGGCAAGCGCTTGGGTCAGCAGGAAAGGCGCGCGCACGTGCAGCGCCATGTGCAGGTCGAACGTCTCTGCGGTCACCGCCTCGAAGGGCTGGCGCAGGTTCACGCCCGCAGCGTTGACCAGGATGTCGACGTGCCGCCCCTGCTCCGCGAGCCGCTGCGTCAGCCTCGGCGGCCCGTCGGAGCTCGCGAGATCCGCGGGCAGCATGGCGCAGC
>NZ_JBAWTG010000571.1:0-425 GCF_037106235.1 Methylobacterium nigriterrae
CCGCGCGCTCGCGGACTTCGGGGGAATACGGTGGGGTTCGCTTCGTCATGGCTCCAGTCTCTCAAGAGTTGGAGCCTCTGAGAAACCCGGCGCGGTTCACTTCCGGGTGAAGCGCCCCATGCCTTGGGTGGGCGGGTTCCGCTCCTTCCACACGGCCCGGCGCACCATCCAGGGCTTCGAGGCCATGCTGTGGCTGCGCAAGGGCTTCGGCTTTGCCGGCGCGTGGACCGTGCGCGAGCAGAACCAGCTACTTGCTCACTGCTTCGGACTTCCCGTCGCGAACAAAGTGTGAAAGCGGGGCCATCGAGCCCCTGCTACGGCTCACTGCCGTGTTTGCGACAAGCCCTCGGCGAACACGTAGCCCCCGTTGATCCTGAGGCCGACGCTGCGGCCGGAGGCGTAGCGCTCGCCGTCGAAATCCTCGA
>NZ_JBAWTG010000572.1:0-423 GCF_037106235.1 Methylobacterium nigriterrae
GGGCAGGAGCACGACGTGGTTGCGCACGCCGACGCGCCCGTTCTCCCGGCGCCAGCCCATGAAGGTGGCGTTCTTATAGTCAGCTGACGCGCGCTCGGTGGGCAGCGCCGAGGTCGTGAACTGGTCGGGGGCGCCGCCCACGAAGGGCGAGGCCTGGTCCTGGGTGATCGTCGTTCCGTGTGTCATCTCAAGATTCCTCACCAGCGCTTCGTCTTCATGTTGTGGGTGTGGACGTGCTCGCCCTTGGCGGCGGCACCGACCATTCGGCCGACATCCTGGCCGTACTTGATCACGGTGTCGCCCTCCGACAGGTCCGTAAGGGCCAGCTTATGTCCGATCGGAATGTCGTGCTTTGCAGTAATCGTGAAGGACGTGTTGTTGTCGGTCACGACGACCAGAGCTTTCGTCCCAGCTTTGAAACCT
>NZ_JBAWTG010000573.1:0-422 GCF_037106235.1 Methylobacterium nigriterrae
GTGGGAGGCCGCATCGGCATCTGCCATGTGCCGCCAGAACGTCGTTCTCCTCCGTCGCGTGCCGTGCTGAAGCCCGGGGCTGGGCACGACAGGCCATAGGCGCACCAGCGGGCACAGAGATGCGTGTTGCTCCCGCAAGCCAGTCGGATAGGCTCCCTCCGAAAGGGAGGATGCCATGACGACGTTCGTTATGACCGACACCACCGCGGGTGCGCAGGGTCAGCGATTCGACAAGGCGGCCGAGGCTTACCGAAAGGCGCGGGAGTCCGAGGCGGGAGGCCGCAAGGCTGTCATCAAGTTGCCCAATGGGGAGGAGGTCTCCACCCCAGGAGTTCGAACGACTTTACCTGCTCAGGGACGTCGACTGACGATTGCGGGAGGTTCAGCGTGCCGGGCCTGACCTCGGCACTGCGCTCCAGGAA
>NZ_JBAWTG010000574.1:0-421 GCF_037106235.1 Methylobacterium nigriterrae
CTTCCCGCCCCTCTAGGACGCCACCACGCCAAGCTGATTGAGTTCAGACCCTAGGTGGCAGCCTGGCGCCCGCGTAGGAAGTGGGCCGCACGAGTACGCACCATAACGCCCATTCTGCGCAGAAGCTGGCGGTTGGTTCAGGTTTGCTTGAGGGCATACCCAAACTGAACCCGCGTCAGAGCATGGCTCGGGTAAGCGAGAATGACGCTCCGTTCTCCATTCTGAGCCTCCAGGTGGCATTCGGGGTCTAGTTCCGAGACTGGTCGTCGACCACTCGAAGAGCGTTCTCGGAATTGTCGTCGACCGACCGTTCCAGTCGGAATGCTACTGCGGGCAGGAACGCGTCTGCTCGCCGCCGCTTTGCTCTCTGCAACGACGAGGGAGCGAAACGATGAGCCAAGGTGGCACGCCGCAGCCCGGC
>NZ_JBAWTG010000575.1:0-419 GCF_037106235.1 Methylobacterium nigriterrae
AGGGTCGCGAGATCCCGGCAGGAGCCCACACACAACGCAAGGGTCTGGCTCGGCGACTGCGTGCCTTCGTCCTCGCGCGCCTGGTAGCCGATGCCCGCACCGACGCCAGCGTTCAGGTCCTTGAGGAGGGACAGGGTGTCGGTTGGATAACCCGCCACGAAGCCCTGTGCCCAGGCCTGAAGTCGACTGTCCTCATCCCGGTACTGCCGGACCGTCAGTGCGCCGAGATCCGTCCACTCGTCGTCGGAATACCGGAAGGGAAACGAGGCGGCTGACGCGGCGATCTCGAAGACCGGGTAGGCCACGGCACTGAGTTCGACACACGCCACGCTGTCGATGATGAGCATCTGGGCCGGCGCGTGAAACGTGGCTGTCGCCACAGCATTCCCGGCGACGTCGTAGGCCCAGGTCACAGTCGC
>NZ_JBAWTG010000576.1:0-419 GCF_037106235.1 Methylobacterium nigriterrae
GCTCGGCGGACCTCATCCCCTTCTGCCGCGCAAGTGGATGAATCGCCCCGACCAAGGCACAGAGCGTATGCACGCAACGCACGCTCTTGGTTGCTCGCGGCCTTACCGACGTCGACCGTTGCGGAGGCGCATGGTTCGCGAGCCTCAGGAGGCTCTGCCGCCGCCAACCAGAGGAAGACGCCGAGTAGCACAGTGTTTGCCCCATCAGCCGATCGGCCCAAGCGGAAGTGCCTCCCGGCAATGCACAGGCTTGGGCCCTCACCAAGATAGTGAATGTTTACCTCATCGGCAGCTCGCGTTCTAGGAGAGAGGATTAGTAAGCCTTTGAACAAGTCCATGCTCTAATAGACAGATCGGCTCGCCCGAGAATGTTTCACGCCTATGCGTACTGTCCTGAAGAGAAGCTCCCACTGGATGCA
>NZ_JBAWTG010000577.1:0-417 GCF_037106235.1 Methylobacterium nigriterrae
CTTCCTCGTCTCTCTCGTGCTGATCGGCTTGGCGGTCGCCAGCCTGTACCTGCGCATCCCGACGATCGGGCCGACCGTGGTGAAGTTCAGAACCTGGTTCTTCGTCGGCGCCTACGCCGTGCTGGCCGTCGGCGTGGTCTCGAAGAACTTTTGAGCGGATCGAAGGCAGCCATGGTGCCGACACAGTTTGCGCGATTAACTCTCTGCTAACGGGCAGATCTGACGATCGAGCTTATTGCAGGAGGCGGCGATGACGCGGTCTCAGAAGCTTCGGCTGAAACGCTGGATCATGCGCGAGATTGATCGCGCTCTGCCCCAAGCACCGAAAGACCCTTGCCTAGACGCTCGCATGAGTGCTGCTGGGAGAGCTGTTTGCGATCAGAGCGAACCGTCCCGCTGGATAGCCTGAGCGGCATG
>NZ_JBAWTG010000578.1:0-415 GCF_037106235.1 Methylobacterium nigriterrae
GTTCCTGTCGCTGATGCTCGGGGTCAACCGTCCGGGCCTGACGGAGGCGGTGTCGGCCTTTGAGCGGTCCGGGCTGATTGAAACTCAGCGCGGCTCGATCACGATCCGGGATCGCGCAAGGCTGCGGGATCTGGCGGGCGCCTCCTACGGCGGGCCAGAGGCGGAGTACGAGCGGCTCCTTGGGGACCGGCAGGCGTAAGCGCGGTTTCGTCCCGCATCTGAACGCCCAAGATGGAGGGCGTTGCAGCGACAGCGCCAAGACGCCGGGATCTCTGCCGCGCTGAAAACCCGTCCTATGACGGCGCAGGCCGTCAGCGTTCGCTGCAGTGTGCTCCGGTAACCTGGAGGCCGACATGCCGCGCCCGGCCGATCTGATGAACGATCCTTCCTTCCGCTACGCCGTGGAGGGCGCACG
>NZ_JBAWTG010000579.1:0-412 GCF_037106235.1 Methylobacterium nigriterrae
CCCATTGACGCGCCGGGTTCTGCGATCAAGCCTGCGCATGGCTCCTCTCGGAGGCCAAGATGCGCCGTGTCCCAGCCCTTGCCGTGTTTCTCACGGCAGCGAACCCGGCCCTCGCTGACGATGCCCTGGCCGGACGAGAGATGCTGACTAGCCCGCACGGTCAGCCCCTCTGTGACGACGAGGCCGCTCTGCGCGGGTATCTCGCGGCCATGCTCAACCAGGATAAAGAGGCGATGAAGCAGGTCGCTGGATGCGCGATGCTCAAGCCGGGGCTGCGGGTGGTTGTGCTGCAGGACGTGCCAAGCGCCAGCAAGCTCGCCCATATCGTGAGGATTCGGGCGTTCGGGCAGCACAGCTCGGCTGTCGGCTACACGCTGAGCTTCGGATTGCAGACCAAGTAGCGGTGGCCCTC
>NZ_JBAWTG010000580.1:0-410 GCF_037106235.1 Methylobacterium nigriterrae
CATGCGGCGTTGTTCTGCTCAGCCTAGCGTGAAGGTGCTTAAGACGCTGAGCATCAGGCGCAAACGCTAAACTGCCCGTCTCGTTGCCATGACGGCTGCAGGCGAGGCTGGCGATGAAGCGGAGGCATTCACATACGCTGCGATGAAGCCAAGCGCCGAGGAGGCCGTGGCTAGCGTTGGGACCACGGCTCTTCAGATCGAAATAGCCGCGCTCTGATCTAAGCGCGATGCAGGCAGCACAAAAATCATCCTCCTTCCTCGCTCGGGACGAGAAGCCGTCGCAGCGACGTGGCGCCGCGGCAACAGCTGCCTGGAACCTTTGCCGGAGTCACGAATCCGTGTTGCTCAAGCTACCTCCTTCACACAATGTGCTGGCGCAAATGGGCTGAACCAGTTCGCGTGCGAACGCT
>NZ_JBAWTG010000581.1:0-409 GCF_037106235.1 Methylobacterium nigriterrae
GGCCGCTCTCGGCCAAGAGTTGCCGAAGTTGACCCGCCAGCCTGCCCAAAGGCAGACGGTCCGCTTGCCGCCAAAGCCGGCTGATTAGACCCAAAACATCGAGTTGCTCAGATGCGTCGGCATTCAAAGTCCGGACGGTGCCACGAGCTGACCTGCCCGTCTGGTCAGTAGAAGGGAACTTCGGCCGGTTGCACATTGAGCCTCAACCAGGAGGTCTCCATGTCCGCTGCCGCTACGCCCTCCCTTCTCGTCAGCCTCTCCGCCGAACTCTCGGATCTCGTCGGCCGTGTTGCACCGAGCCTCGTCGCGGTCCGTTCGCCCCGCTCTCGGGCGAGCGGCTTCGCGTGGCAGCCTGGTCTGATCATCACTGCAGAGGAAGCGCTCGCCGACGATGGCGAGATCCGCGTCG
>NZ_JBAWTG010000582.1:0-407 GCF_037106235.1 Methylobacterium nigriterrae
TAACCACCGGCCCGCGCGCCAGGACGAGCGTGACTGCAGAGCAAGGTAGCCGTGCCGCGTCAGGCGGCCCTCGGGCACTCCGGCCGTTCCTGTTCGTGGCTCGCCACCGAGAAGTCGATGATCTGCATGGGGGTAGAAACCGGCTCCGGCGCCGCGGCCGGCACCGGCCGGCTCGCCTCCGCGATGCGTGATTGCGTGAACAGGGCCGCGCCAATCTCCGCGCCAGCCGCCTTGATCAGGGTCGCCTCCTCGCAGGTGCCTGCGATCTTCACGGCCAACGCGTGCAGGTTATCCCGCTCGACACAGTAGACCGCGATCCGAGCGCGGGCGTACTCGGATATAGGGGCGAGCAGCCTTGCGAACTCGTTCTCGTCAGCCCGGTAGAGCGGTGCGATCAGCCCGACAGG
>NZ_JBAWTG010000583.1:0-407 GCF_037106235.1 Methylobacterium nigriterrae
TATCATGATGGCAACGTGAGTCCGGCCTATAATGGCAAATGCCGTGGTGTACCGGGAAACTGCCCTCGAAGCAGGCTGTACTGTTGGCGATCATCCTAGGTGGCGCTTCTACGCCAGCTATTGCCAAATCCATGGAACTTACAAGGTACGCGACGATATTTGGATCTTTAACGTGGGCAGAATATTCCTGCAAAAATCTGAAAGTAGATAATGTAGAGACCTTTACAAAGCTCAAGGATGCCGGGATGAAGTCCGAAGATTTTTTTAGTGAAGAATTCCAGTCTCTAGTCACCGTTGTGATGATTGATTTAGAAAAGGAGAAGAACCAACCTAAATTATGCGAGCTGATCCTTGATCAGTATGGGCCGAGAGGGCGCATCATGCCTGGGCTGACCGAGAGATTGCAC
>NZ_JBAWTG010000584.1:0-405 GCF_037106235.1 Methylobacterium nigriterrae
ACGAGAGACGCCGGACACCGGGTGACCGGCGCCCACCGCGCGAGCCCTTTCGGGCCTCGCACGCGCGTAACGCGGCGCCGGCGCTTGGGTTCCGCGCTCCGCCGAAGAATTTTCGGTCTCTCGCAAGGGGCGGTCCGGTGATCATCGCCGGCCGGATGGAGCCGCAGAAGGGACGAGCTGCGTGGCCTTGCAAAGCTCAGTCCGCGCACCGTGACGCAGCCGCTCGCAACGACGAGATATCCGCCGGATCATAGCCTTGCGATTGACCGGAACGCCGAATGCCCTCTTGGTCCGTCAGCGCAGGAGCACCCGCAACTTGCGTTAGCATCCTGAGACTGAAAGGAGAGGTGTGGGCGCTCAAGAGGCAGAACCGGGCTTAGAAGAAAGCCAAACATGGGTGCAGAC
>NZ_JBAWTG010000585.1:0-405 GCF_037106235.1 Methylobacterium nigriterrae
CTGCCTGGTTCTCGCTGCGTCCGCTGGCACCCACGCGCACCTCACGCTTCAAGGCCCTCACGGCATAGCTGTCGAATTCGCCAACAGTGTCCGACCGTTTTCCTGTCACCCGCGAGGAGCGCCTCGCGAGCCCTCCCAAACGGCCCCGTTTGTGTCAGGAAACCGTGACTGGAAAACTACTGACAGGAAAACGTGACTGAGCCACTATCCTGACATGCTCGTCGGCTAACCCATGACTTGACCCAGCATCGGGGGCTTGCGGGCGAGCATGCGCCCCAGCCACGAGCCAGCCGGGACGCCCTTACACGCGGCCCAGCGTGCCACCGCGCTGGCACCGATGATCAGCAAGCGCCGAAGGGTGCGCTCGCCCATTCTGGATGTCCGGCCGAGCCGCTCCTTGCCCCC
>NZ_JBAWTG010000586.1:0-404 GCF_037106235.1 Methylobacterium nigriterrae
GTCAGGTGCGAGGCTGCGGGCATCGTCTTCATCGGGCCAGGAGTGAAGGCCCTCGGCCTCATGGGCGACAAGATCCGCGCCAAGCAGCACGTCTCAAAGGCCGGTGTTCCGGTGATTCAGGGCGTCTCCTCGCCGGGCCTCAACAACGAGCAACTCGAGGCGGCGGCGATCGAGCTCGGTTTTCCGATTCTGGTGAAGCCTTCGGCCGGCGGGGGAGGCAAGGGCATGGTGCCCGTGCACGCCGCCTCCGAGCTGACCGAAGCGCTCGAGACCGCCCGCAGGATCGCCTCCTCCGCTTTCGGCGACGACACGCTCTTGCTCGAACGTCTGGTCACGGCGCCCCGGCACATCGAGGTGCAACTGCTCGCAGACACGCACGGAAACGTCATCCACCTGGGTGAGCG
>NZ_JBAWTG010000587.1:0-402 GCF_037106235.1 Methylobacterium nigriterrae
GCCTTCCCCGGGTACAGCGAGAGAAGGTGATGATCTTCGTTCCATCGGCAAAGGCTGGCGAAGAACTCAAAGGGAAGCTCGCTGAGTTTGGCTTGGACATCCCGTTTTACCACTCGCGGCTTGGCACGCCGTTTAAGCGACAGGAACTGCAAAAGCGCTTCCAAGGCGAAAGCTTGCCCGCGGTTGACCACATCATCTGCACCAACGCGTTCGGCATGGGCTTGGACATCCCCAACGTCCGGCTTGTCATCCATTGGCAGCAATCGGCATCAGTCGAGGACTTGTTGCAGGAATTCGGCCGCGCCGGGCGGGATCGCAAACCGTCCGTGTCGGTCATCTTCCACGAGGGAGCCGGGAATAGCGACACCGGCCGCCTCAAATTCATGGCGGACAAGACCGTGG
>NZ_JBAWTG010000588.1:0-400 GCF_037106235.1 Methylobacterium nigriterrae
GGAGGCAGGAATCGCCCTCGGTCAGCCCCACCGCGCGCAGCCGGATGAACAGCTCGCACAGGAGGTGGCCGATCCGCTCGAGGCCCGTGCGCTGGCCGATATTGACCGTCCATTCCCGCTGGATCGCAACGGCGACCAAAGCCTCCCACCAGACGGCACGGGCAATCCGCGGATGCTGGTCGGTGATTCTCAGGAATGTGTCCTGGTGGATCTCGGCGAGCTTCACGGGCGTGATGGTGCCGATGGAATGGTCCATCTCGCGCAGCACGAAGGCATGCAGGTCGAAGAGATCGCCCGGCAGGAAGAACGAGACGATCTGTCGGCGCCCATCCTCCAGCTGCTTGTAGCGGCAGGCCCAGCCTTCCAGGATCAGGTTGATGTGCGGCGGGGGATCGCCCTC
>NZ_JBAWTG010000589.1:0-400 GCF_037106235.1 Methylobacterium nigriterrae
TATCAAGCGGCTTGTGCTCGCGCGCAGCGAGGGTGTTCCCGACAAGTTCTTCATCGAGGACCGCCTTGACGAGGCCCGAACCCTTACCGAGCACAGCGTAAGGATCGACAGCAAGGACGTTGATCGCCGGATTGATCGCGAGGCTGCGGAGCAGGATACGATTGATATGCGGATCGCCATATCCGTATCCGATAGTGATAACAGCCGTGTCGTTCTGCTGAACGGCATCGCTGAGCAGGCGCATGAGGTCGGAATACGGGTAAGAAAGCGAGTCGCCGTCCTTGGCTGTCGTCGGGTAGATCAGGACCGGTTCATCGACAGTGGCGCTGCCCTCTTCGACCTGCACCACCTCAAGCGTAGTGACGCCGGATGCACCGCCGACAACAGCCTTCCAGTTGAG
>NZ_JBAWTG010000590.1:0-398 GCF_037106235.1 Methylobacterium nigriterrae
GCTCAAGCAGCGGATCGTGACCATCCTCGACCTCGAGCGCCTGAAGGCCTTCTGCAACTACAATCCGAACTACCTGCATCTGCGCAACACGCGCTGGGGTGCGCGCCGGAGCGTGCCATGGCTGAGCAGCGGCCATGGAGGCTAGGGTGTTCGATCAGGATAACGTCGAGACCCTCGTCGTCCTGCAGCCGATTGCGGTCGACACCGCGAGCCCGGACCGCAAGGGCATGCTGGTGCTGGCCAACGGGCTGCTGGTCGGCGTCCTGGTGCGCCTCGACACACCCGAGCACGAGAGCGCCGGCGGCTGGTTCATGGAAGCCGGCCTCGGCCGGCTGGCCGGCTTGCGGGTGCCGGCCTTCGACACGCTGGAAGACGCCACGCGCTGGCTGCGCCAACGG
>NZ_JBAWTG010000591.1:0-396 GCF_037106235.1 Methylobacterium nigriterrae
ATGTGAGATCGTGGTCGACGTCGGATCGCCACACGCATCAGGAAGGAGCAGCCATGCGCTACTTTGCCGGACTCGATGTCTCGCTGGAAGAGACCGCCATCTGCGTGGTCGACGAGACGGGGCGCATCACCAAGGAAGCCCGGGCGCAGAGCGAACCAATCGCACTGATTACAGCCCTGACGGGGCTCGGCTTGCCGCTGGAGCGCGTCGGCCTGGAGGCCTGCTCACTCGCCGCCTGGCTGCACGACGAGCTTCGCGCGGCTGGTCTGCCGGCGATCTGCATCGAGACGCGGGCTGCCAACGCGGCCATGAAGACGATGCCCAACAAGACCGACCGCAACGACGCCCGGGCGCTCGCCCAGATCATGCGCACCGGCTGGTACCGGCAGGTCCACG
>NZ_JBAWTG010000592.1:0-396 GCF_037106235.1 Methylobacterium nigriterrae
AGGCAGGCGCTCCAAGAGGATTGCCCCGGCCTTGCAGTCGGCCACCTGTCCGCCGGTCAGCAGGAAAGCGAGCGGCCGGCAGAAGCGGTCGGTGAGCGCATGGATCTTCGTCGTGCGCCCACCGCGCGAGCGGCCAATCGCTTGGTTCTGCTCCCCCCTTTCGCCCCAGAGGCGCAGCGGTGCGCCTTCACGACCGAGGAGTCGATCAGCACCTGAGCCGGCGGCCCGCCGGCTTGAGCAAGCGTCTCGAACAGTCTGACCCAGACACCCTTCGCCGCCCAGCGCACGAACCGGTTGTAGATAGTCTGTTCGCAATCGCCAAAACGGCTGACGTTCTCCGTCAGGACTGGTCGGAACGACGTAGCGGATTTCGACATGGCTGTTGGTGACGACCAC
>NZ_JBAWTG010000593.1:0-396 GCF_037106235.1 Methylobacterium nigriterrae
GTCATCTCCCTGGCTTGTTGTGGTCCTGGAAGCCAGTGCCACCGTTCTATTCTGACCGTTCCTATTCGCATTGCTTGATCAGGCGGGACACCGCCATCGGTCGGGCGTCTGAGGCAGGGCTGACAGGGCTGTTTGCCCTCGTGTTCCTGGTCATCGCAGCAGATTGTGACGCACCATAACGTTCAATCCGCGAGCGGCGCCGTGCCCTGGCGAAGGTCCAGAAGGGCAAGCTTCATTGGAACGGTCGAGAAGACTGCTCGGGTCGAGCCTTCCTGGGGATCTCGGGATTGCCGACCACAAAAAAACTAGGACGGCAAAGTCGGCTGTTGGGCTTGCCGTTCGAGCGCCCTGAGGTAGGCATCGGGATCACGGCGGAAGCGGGTTCGTGCGGTGCGG
>NZ_JBAWTG010000594.1:0-396 GCF_037106235.1 Methylobacterium nigriterrae
TGAACCGCGGCAAACACCCCGCGGTACCGCATCCGGCGCAGCAATCCCTCTTCGCATCAATGACATAGCGAGATGTGCGTTCTGATGAGCAGTTGTAGTGGTACCTCCAGTCCTCGCTGCGTTCGCGCGCATCGGCCAGCGACAGGAACCACGAGGGTGTGGGCGATCCTGGGAAAGGTCTCGATCAGCTCCGCCATGGCATGGCGGGGAATGTCCGCAACGGTGCAGGGGGTGAGTGCTCCGACCGTATGTCCGAGCATGAAAGGCAGTGGCAGGTGACCGTCGCAGATGTCGCCCGGCACGATCAGCGAGATGATGCGCCGCGCCCCGTCGGACCAGATCTTGTAGCGACAGGCAATGCCGCTCAGGATCAGGCAGACACTGTTGGGCGGACCA
>NZ_JBAWTG010000595.1:0-396 GCF_037106235.1 Methylobacterium nigriterrae
TTCCCCCCAAACCCCATCACGTTCTTGTAGTGGTCCAACGTCGGGGTGAAGATCCACGCGGGTGGAATCTGAAAGGTTTCGCTGCGATCCTTGATCGACGTGAGCAGGAACCAGACGACGGGCGCGAGCGAAAACACCAGCGCGAGGCAGATCAGGATAAGAGGGATTCTGCGTCGAAAGCCTTTCAAGCCGCCGGCTAGCATCGATATACCCCTGTGGATGGGTTCATGTTGGGTTCGCCGTTCTCATGCGACGTCGCTGCGCAAGACCGAGCGCACCATCGGGATTGCCACGGCCATCGCGACCAGAATGAGCAGCCACGAAACCGCAGCACCGTGGCCAAAATCGAAGCGCTGGAATGCGTTCACATAGACCATGTAGCTGAGCGTCTCGGTC
>NZ_JBAWTG010000596.1:0-394 GCF_037106235.1 Methylobacterium nigriterrae
CGCCTCGGGCGTCTTCTTCGCGGGCGTCGTGGGGGACACGGTCGGGGGCGTCGTCAGCGACCGGATCCTGCGGCGCACCGGCAGCGCGTCGAAGGGCCGGGTCAGTGTCATCGTGGTGGGGTTCCTCGGCGCCTTCCTGTGCATGCTCCCGATCCTGTTCGTGAACGATCTCGTCACCGTCGCCCTGTGCCTCAGCGGCGCGTTCTTCTTCGCCGAACTCATCGTGGCGCCGATCTGGGCCGTGCCGATGGACATCGCCCCGCAATATTCCGGCACGGCGAGCGGCTTCATGAATTTCGGCTTCGGGCTTGCCGGCATGATCTCGCCGGTGGTGTTCGGCGCCGTGATCGACGCGACCGGGCGCTGGGACCTGCCCTTCGTCGCCTCGCTCGGC
>NZ_JBAWTG010000597.1:0-394 GCF_037106235.1 Methylobacterium nigriterrae
CGCCGGAGGCGCTGCGCGCGGCCGTGGAATCGGTCATCGAGGAGAGCGACGGGCTGATCCAGGTGTTCAACGCGCTCCTGATGATCGCGCGGCTCGAGGCGGGCAACGCCAGCGAGATCATGGCTCCGTTCGATGCGGGGCTCGCGACCCGGGAGGTCGGCGAGCTCTACGAGGCGCTCGCCGAGGAGACGGGCCTGCGCCTCGACGTGTCGGCCGAATCCGGCCTGATGCTGCGGGGCAGCCGCGAGCTGGTCGGGCAGGCGCTCGCCAACCTCGTCGACAACGCGATCAAGTAGGGCGGCGCGCGCAGGGCGGCGCCCGGGCGGATCGCGCTCGCCGCAGGGCGGGCCGGGACGGGGATCGTGCTCAGCGTCGCCGACCAGGGGCCCGGCAT
>NZ_JBAWTG010000598.1:0-393 GCF_037106235.1 Methylobacterium nigriterrae
CAGTAGTTTTCCAGTCACGGTTTCCTGACAAAAACGGGGCCGTTTGGGAGGGCTCGCGAGGCGCTCCTCGCGGGTGACAGGAAAACGGTCGTTTTCCTGGCAAGGCGTTTTGCGCCGCTTGGAACGCTCCACACGGGCAAGCCCTATTGGACCGTCATTCAACCGACTGGCGCGGCACGCCCGCTCCCCGCAGGAGTCCTTCTCTTGAAACGCGAAGCGGCCCGGACCTCTCAGCCCGGGCCGCCCGCGTCTGCGCTGCGTGCCGTCCTACCGCGTCGTCGGCAAGAGCACGTCCGGCAGCCACATGGCGATGCCGGGGACCAGGCAGAGGATCAGGATCGCCACCGCCATCAGGATCACGAAGGGGAGCGTCCCCCAGATGATGTTCGAGAG
>NZ_JBAWTG010000599.1:0-392 GCF_037106235.1 Methylobacterium nigriterrae
GCGGGCCGCGTCGCGCTCGAGGCTGGTCATGCGCGAGATCGGCACGAGGTTCTTCTGCCAGAGCTCGCGGATGCCCTTGAGCTCCTGCGTGATGAAGGCGGTCTGGCTGGCATTGGCCTTGATCTGGTCGTTGAGGCCGGCGATCTGCTGATCGAGCTGGGCGATGCGCTCGCGCAGCTGCTCCTTCTGGCCGGTGCGCGCCTTGGCGCGGGCCGCAAACAGCCGCCGCTCGCCGTCGATCAGGTGGGCGACCGCCTCGTCCGAGCCGGCGCGGGCCAGCAGGTCGTTGGGGAAGGTGACCGCGACGTCGCCGTCGCGCTCGGCCTCCTCGCGGGCCCGGCGCGCGGCCAGCACGTCGAGGGCGCGCAGCACGATGTCGAGGTTGGAGCGGG
>NZ_JBAWTG010000600.1:0-390 GCF_037106235.1 Methylobacterium nigriterrae
TTTGTCGAACGCGAGCTTCCCGGTGATCCTGAACGGGGCCGGCGTCGTCATCGGCGATGCCGTCGCGGAATCCGCGGCGCTGGCCGAGCGGCTCGATGCGCCCGTCTGCTCCGGCTACCAGCACAATGACGCCTTCCCGGGCAGCCACCCGCTCGCCGTCGGACCCCTCGGCTACAACGGCTCCAAGGCCGCGATGGAGCTGATCGCGCAGGCCGATGTCGTGCTGGCGCTCGGCACCCGCCTCAACCCGTTCTCGACGCTGCCGGGCTACGGGATCGACTACTGGCCCAGGAACGCCAAGATCATCCAGGTCGACATCAACCCCGACCGCATCGGCCTCACCAAGACGATCACGGTCGGCATCTGCGGCGATGCCAAGCAGGTCGCCCG
>NZ_JBAWTG010000601.1:0-390 GCF_037106235.1 Methylobacterium nigriterrae
GGGCGACGCGGGCCTCGCCCTCGACGACGTGCCGGGTCGCCACGTTGAGGGGCGTCTCGTCCGATCCCGTTATCTCCCGCCTCCTCTGGCTTCCGATCCATTTCCCTGATCCGGGATCAGGACCGACATGAAAGCAGCAGGCGCCTGGGCTCGCGGACTGGGCGTTGTGGCGCGTTTTCTCGCCTAACTGCAGGGCACAGCCATGTCCGGATCATATGGCGCGCAGCGTACGACTTAGTACGGAAATAGATTAAATTCGGGCATGAAGAAGACATTCCATTGTCCAGCCTGATTAACCCAGGTTACATGCAGCGTACTGCTTCGATCTAAAGGCGGGAGAATTGCTTGTCTTCGTCTGTCGGATTGCGTACCGGGTGCCATTCGGTCGGG
>NZ_JBAWTG010000602.1:0-390 GCF_037106235.1 Methylobacterium nigriterrae
GGGCGACGCGGGCCTCGCCCTCGACGACGTGCCGGGTCGCCACGTTGAGGGGCGTCTCGTCCGATCCCGTTATCTCCCGCCTCCTCTGGCTTCCGATCCTTTTCCCTGATCCGGGATCAGGACCGACATGAAAGCAGCGGGCGCCTGGGCTCGCGGCCTGGGCGTTATGGCGCGTCTTCTCGCCTAACTGCAGGGCACAGCCATGTCCCGATCATATGGCACGCAGCGTACGCCTTAGCACAGACTTAGATTAAATTCGGGCATGAAGAAGACATTCCATTGTCCAGCCTAATTAACCCAGGTTACATGCAGCGTACTGCTTCGATCTAAAGGCGGGAGAATTGCTTGTCTTCGTCTGTCGGATTGCGTACCGGGTGCCATTCGGTCGGG
>NZ_JBAWTG010000603.1:0-387 GCF_037106235.1 Methylobacterium nigriterrae
GTTGAAATAAAAATCGCTCTTGCGGCCGGAGGCCAGCGTGATTTCGCCGCGTCCGAACGAGCGGGTGCGGATGATGTCGGCGAGGCGTGCGCGCGGGGAGGGGTTGGACAAGGGCAATCTCATGCTAGGGGGATTTTATCGAATTTAGCGCCCGTTGCGTGGACATTCCAGTGCGGATCGCGCACCGTCAACAGTGGAAGTCCATACAAGGTAATCGCATGACCATCGACCTTTATACCTGGAATACGCCCAACGGCCGAAAAATCAGCGTCGCCCTCGAGGAAATGGAGCTACCCTACAGGGTCCACCCGATCAATATCGGCAAGGGTGAGCAGCACGCGCCGGAGTTTCTCAAGATCAGCCCCAATAACCGCATCCCCGCCATCG
>NZ_JBAWTG010000604.1:0-385 GCF_037106235.1 Methylobacterium nigriterrae
GCGAGCGGCTGCGTCACGGTGCGCGGACTGAGCTTTGCAAGGCCACGCAGCTCGTCCCTTCTGCGGCTCCATCCGGCCGGCGATGATCACCGGACCGCCTCTTGCGAGAGACCGAAAATTCTTCGGCGGAGCGTGGAACCCGAGCGCCGGCGCCGCGTTACGCGCGTGCGAGGCCCGAAAGGGCTCGCGCGGTGGGCGCCGGTCACCCGGTGTCCGGCGTCCCTCGTCATCACGTTGCTCAATGGAGGATGTGGTTATGAGGACCTATGACGTTGCGCCCCTGTTCCGCTCGTCCGTCGGTTTCGACCGGCTTCTCGATCTGCTCACCCAGGCCGAGCGGGTCGAGCCCTCCGCCGCTTGGCCACCCTACAACATCGAGAAGGTG
>NZ_JBAWTG010000605.1:0-384 GCF_037106235.1 Methylobacterium nigriterrae
GCGCTGCTGCGCGCCAAGAAGGCGGTCGCGGGCCTGTCGAGCGACAATGCCGACGTCGCGGCCGGCATCAAGATCGTCCTGAAGGCGCTCGAGGCCCCGATCCGCCAGATCGCCTCGAACGCGGGCGTCGAGGGCTCGATCGTCGTCGGTAAGATCTCCGACAACACGGGCTCGGAGACCTACGGCTTCAATGCCCAGAACGAGGAGTACGTCGACATGCTCCAGGCCGGCATCGTCGACCCGGCCAAGGTCGTGCGCACGGCTCTGCAGGGTGCGGCCTCGGTCGCCGGCCTCCTCGTCACCACCGAGGCGATGGTCGCCGACGCTCCGAAGAAGGACGCGCCTCCCCCGATGCCGGGCGGCGGCGGCATGGGCGGCATGGAC
>NZ_JBAWTG010000606.1:0-383 GCF_037106235.1 Methylobacterium nigriterrae
CTGCGCCGGTGCCAAGGCGATCCTCGATCTGCCCCGCACCCTCGAGTACCTGGAGACGCGCGGCGTCCCCGTCGTGAGCTACGGCACCGATCGCTTGCCTGCCTTCTGGAGCCGCGACAGCGGGCTGCCGTCGCCCCTGCGTCTCGACGCGCCGGACGCGATCGCTGATTTGGTCCGGACCAAGGAGGCGCTGGGTTTGGGCGGCGGCGTTCTCATCGCGAACCCGGTGCCGCAGGCCGACGAGATCCCCGCCGCGGAGGTCGCCGGGCTGATCGAGGCCGTCCTGGCCCAGGCCGATGAGGCCGGGGTCACCGGCAAGGCGGTGACGCCCTTCCTTCTCTCCCGCATCCTTGCGTTGACGGGCGGCCGCAGCTTGGTCACCA
>NZ_JBAWTG010000607.1:0-383 GCF_037106235.1 Methylobacterium nigriterrae
CGCAACATGGCCGGTGAGAATGGCGCCGCCATAGGTGCGGCGCAGGGCATTGTTCTTGGAGAGATGCTGCAGGTCACGCCGCACAGTGGAGGCGGACACACGAAAGCGCCGCGCGAGATCATCGACATCGATCTCGCCCGCGTTCAGCGCTTCCAACAGGCGAGCATGACGCTCCTTGCTGCGCATCGACATTGAACTTCAACCCCGCGACCGGGTTCGACTGTATCGGATTCGCGGCCCGGGCCCTATCGGGTCGGACTCACCCTCTCAGGCCGCTTTTTTGGGGGCGAGATCGACCGCCTGCCGCAGGGCCTCGATCAGGCTGCGCTCGTCGGCGATGCCCTTGCCGGCGATGTCGAAGGCGGTGCCGTGGTCGACCGAGG
>NZ_JBAWTG010000608.1:0-381 GCF_037106235.1 Methylobacterium nigriterrae
CAGCGCCTCCACTCAGCCCTCGGGTACCGTACGCCTGAGCAGGCCGAGCAGCGCTGGGCAACGTAACCTCCGTGTCCACAAAAACGGGGGAGGATCACTTCACTGACGCCCACCTGCCAGCGTCTCACCCCAGCGGTCTGTGCCGTACCTGAGAGGCTACCGGTGCACCTTGGGTGAAACGCTGCCCTGCGAAAGCGCTCTGTCTGCAATGAGCGCCGCTGCTACGGACGGTTCAACCTGCACCGTATCTGAGCTTGGTGCAGCCCCATCGGCGAGCCTCGACACGAACTCTCCCGCCGGCGAGGCGGCGTTCTGCTCCATGAAGGCGGTGATTTTCGGCGCGATCTCGGCCCGAAAGCGCGAGCCGTTGAAGATGCCGTA
>NZ_JBAWTG010000609.1:0-376 GCF_037106235.1 Methylobacterium nigriterrae
CGCCTCCGGCGGCCTGATGGCGGCCGCCCAGATCGCGCCGATCGCCCACGACTTCAAGGTGGCGGACGTGCCCGTCAGCCTGTTCGGCCTGCAGATGGCCGCGCTCACCTTCGCGATCTCGCTGGACCGCATCTTCGACGGCTTCGGGCGGCCGTTCTTCGGCTTCGTGTCGGACAATATCGGGCGTGAGAACACGATGTTCATCGCCTTCACGATCGCGGCTCTGGCGGTGATCCTGCTCATCTCCAACGGGCGCGATCCGCTGGTCTTCATCCTGGCCACGGCGATGTATTTCGGGGTGTTCGGCGAGATCTACTCGCTGTTCCCGGCGACCTGCGGCGACACCTTCGGCTCGAAGTTCGCGGCCACCAACGCC
>NZ_JBAWTG010000610.1:0-376 GCF_037106235.1 Methylobacterium nigriterrae
GGTGCCGATCCGGTCAGGGCCGAGCAGCGGCTCGGCCGAGAGCATCTTGCGGAAGAACCGCTTGGCGGCGTCCAAGTCGCGGTTAGCGGTGAGCAGGAACTCAACCGGCTCTCCGTGTTTGTCGATGGCCCGGTACAAATAGCGCCACTGGCCCCGGATCCGGACGTACGTTTCGTCGACGCGCACCGAGCCGCAGTGCGGCTTACGGAAGCCGCGCAGGCGCCGCTCGATCGCAGGCGCGTAGGCGAGCACCCAGCGGTTGAGGGTGGAATGGTCCACCTCCAGCCCTCTCTCCAGGAGCATCTCCTCGATATCACGGTAGCTCAGCGCGTAGCGCAGGTACCAGGAGACGGCCTGCACGATGAGGGTGGCTTCG
>NZ_JBAWTG010000611.1:0-374 GCF_037106235.1 Methylobacterium nigriterrae
GCCATGGTAGCCTGGATCTGGGCTTCGAGGAGGGGCGTCAAGACGAAGCCCGGCGAGATGCAGTTCACCGTTACCTTGTGCGGCGCAAGCTCTAGAGCGGCCGCCTTGGTCAGGCCGGCAACGCCGTGCTTGGCCGCGACATAGGCCGACTTGAAGGGTGATGCGACGAGCGAATGCGCGGAGGCCGTCTTGATGATGCGGCCCCAATCCCGGCGCTTCATGCCCGGTATGACGGCACGCATCGTATGGAAGACGGATGACATGTTTACGGCGACGATCCTGTCCCAGTGCTCCGTCGGGAACGCCTCGATGGGAGAGACGAACTGGACGCCGGCATTGTTCACCAGGATGTCGACGGCGCCGAAACGGTCTTC
>NZ_JBAWTG010000612.1:0-372 GCF_037106235.1 Methylobacterium nigriterrae
GGAAAGATCCGGCTCAGCGAGCGGATCGCTGCGGGGATCGCCTCGACCGGCCAGGACACGCCGACCATGAAGAAGAGCGGCAGGCTCGCCGCGATGAAGAGCAGGACGGCCGTCTCGCGGCGCTTGAACCACACGCTCACGAACTGCGCCAGGAAGCTGACCGACAGGACGAAGGGACAGGCCAGGACGAACAGGTCCACCAGGCGCCCGAGGGTCGAGAAGCCGTAGATCCGCGGCAGGACGATCAGATACAGCGCCAATCCGGGCATCACGAGCAGGAGATGCGCGAGGGCTTGGCCCACGATGGCCCGCGCGCCCGCCCGGCGTTGCCGCCCCAGGCTCCCGCCCTTCTCGAAGGCGACGCCCCCAACG